>JAEUTS010000349.1 GCA_016787005.1 Bacteroidia bacterium | reverse complement strand
ATGCATGGTGAAGAGACCAACGGTATCGAAACCATACGTCAGCTTATAAAAAGAGAAGATATACAAAAACCCCTGTGCGGAACTATTATAGCTATCCCTGTTTTCAATGTTGTTTCTTTTATCTTCAACCAGCGTGATCTGCCCGATGGCCGTGATCTTAACCGCTGTTTTCCCGGAACAAGAACGGGATCGCTAGGGAGCAGAATTGCGCATGATATTCTGCACAATATATTATCGGTAATTGATTTTGGAGTCGACTTTCACACGGGAGGTGCTAAAATAAATAACTATCCGCAGCTGCGTTGCGTATTTGATGAGCCCAAAAATATTGAGCTGGCAAAACTATTCGCTCCTCCTTTTATCATCAATGCTCCGTATCGTGAAGGTTCTTTCCGCATGGAAGCGGCTAAACAAGGAAAAAGTATTTTGGTTTTTGAAGCCGGCGAATCATTACGCTTTAACAACACTGCTATTAATGAAGGGCTTAGCGGCTGTCTCCGTTTCTTAAAAAATTTCGGGATGATAACCGTTGACCTGCCCATACCACACACCATTATTATCCGTAAAGACAGATGGATGCGCGCACAGGAAGCAGGATTATTCCGTACCGAAAAAAAATTCGGGGCTTTCTTTGAAAAAGATGAGGTAATCGGCACTATCAGTGACCCATACAACAGAAGCGAGATCAAGCTGGTTGCCCCTGAGGATGGATTTATTATAGGCATCAATAATCAACCCGTTGTGCACGTTGGCGACGCTTTACTGCATATCGGAATGGAGAAATAGGGGGCCCCTACCGTCCTCCCCATAGGGAAAGGTATAAATCGCGCACTTTCATTTTAAATTTTGAACATTTTACGCCTTCACATACCAACGGCATAATAATTGCGTTACACTTAAATATGTCTTACATTTAAGTAATGACCCTTTTCAAATACATACAAATAATTACTCTTGCAGGATTGCCTGTTTTGTGCGTTGCACAAGATAATGGAACCGGCAAAACCAACAAGCCTGCCTCCACAGCAGCAGATTGCCCAAGCTGGAATACCCGTAAACAAAATGATCGCGGCGATTTTCTGGAATACCTGCGTAAAGCACAGGGGAAAAAAGCAGATGCTAATAACCCCTATTTAGCGCAGGCAAAAATGCTAAGTAATCAGGAAATGTCCGCAAATAGTTCCGGACAAAGGGCTGCTGCAAAAAATGATTTCTATACCCGTAAACGCTATAATTTGTTCCCTGATAAATCTGTGCAAAGCGAAGCTGACAAAAAACATACTGATATACCTGTAGGCAGCACAAGCTATGAACCCGCTCAGCAAAATGATATTGCAAAAAAGGAAACACTTGCCGACATTAGTGATCCTGAACCGGCAATAATTCCTGAACAAAAAATTACCGAAGCGATCAGCGAACCTGTCACCTCCCCGGCTCCTGAACAAAAGGAACAAACTGTAAAAGACATGGAAAATGGTAACTCAAAAGTTGAATCCAACAAAACACGTTCGCATTGGTTAAAAAAGAAAGTATCACGTCTTTTCTCCAAAAAGACAAATAAACCGGCCAGGCCGAATTACGAAAAGTGTACTACAAGATTTTAGCATCGGTTCAACTGTCAGAAGCAAACTTAATATAAAGGTTGTTTTACACATATTTTAGCTAAAGCATTCGCAAACACTTGATTACGATTGGGCTTTAGGCTATTGACTCTTACTTCATATTTCATATCTTTGCAAAACAAACCAAAACTTTATCGCATGAAAAAAATTACTCTCTACGTATCTATTTTTGCTGCAAGTGCTACTTCTATTTTGCTTGCGCAACCAACTATTACTTCCGCTGATTTTCCAACCCTGACCTCAAAATGGGCTGAACTAAGTGATAACCGCACAGGTATGCATAGCGTTCCTACAAGCGGAGCCAATTTAAACTGGGATTATTCAACAGGGTATTATGTTATTGACGATACCTCATTCACCAGTTTTATTACACCTGCATCTGTTCCTAACGGATGGGGCAGCAATTATCCCACTGCTGACCTTGCACAATATAGCGCGGTAGACTCTATGGCTCAATTTTTCGAATTGAATACAACCGGAATCTATTTCGATGGAATGTACAATGGAACCAAATACGGATTTGGCAAGATGGATTACATCCCTGACTTGTACTACCTCCCAACTCCTTTTACATATAACAACACCAAGTCTAACACATCAAGAATTGTTGCGCTGACCAAGTATGGTACATTTAATGCAAAGTTTATTCTTCGTATTACACAAAACATTACCGCTGATGCTTATGGTACAATTAAAACGCCTTCTGGTACATATTCAAATACCTTAAGAGTTCATACGTTCAGTTATTCTTATGACAGCATATTTGTTGACTACATAGGTTCGGGAACATATACGCTTCTGTCGGGCAAAGGCCCTAAAGATACTTCAGATACATATTCGTGGTATTCAGCCGCAAAAAAAGCCCCTGTTGCTTCTGTAGATTTTGAAGGCCCTGCCTCTAAATCTGTATCTGTAAGCGCAACATATTACGATTTTACTTTACTACCTTCTTCAGTTAAGGAACTAAATCAAACTAATGCGCTTAGTGTTTACCCTAACCCTGCTGTTAACCAGCCGGTTTATTTTTCATTCGATGCGAACACAACTATAACCAGCCTTGTTATTTACAATACTTCGGGTCAGCTTGTACGCTCGGAACAAATTGCAGGCGCCAATCAGCTGCTTCTGCAAACAAACGAAATGAATGCAGGTATTTACTTTTATTCATTAAACGACAAGAACGGCAAGCAACTTCAAGCCGGAAAGTTTGTGGTTAGTAAGTAAACAGGTATTCTGTTTTTAAATAAAAGCGCCCTTGAAACCCAAGGGCGCTTTTATTTTATATACCAGATAAAAAGCCGATTTATCTCCAGAGCCGGCCTCTTTCCTTTTCCGTGGGCATACGGCAGGTTTCCTTTTGCCCGAACCATTTGATCCGGTTTTTGGAGATAACAGAATAAACATAATCGCGCAATGCTTTTGGAAATACTCTGAGTACAGGAGCCAAGCCCCAAATCCCGCCCATACTTCTCAAAATTTCTATGATCGCGTCCGATTTGGTAAACACTTTACCGTCGCTGAAAAAAATAACGGTTTTCAGATCCGACGTGTCGATATTATTTAAATATACACGGGCCGTTTCTCCCTGCAATGGTGCATAAAGTAACACCTCATCCTTGTCTTCTTTTAATAAAAAATCTACGAATGAATTGCACAAGCCGCATATCCCGTCAAAAAAAACAAAATTACTTTGTTCCGATACTTTCACCGGTTTGATCCATGCTCCGTCAAACGTGAACCAATGTATCATCAGCATCCCGAATGTAAGGTCGGCAAAATCGACAATCAGCAGTATACCAACATGCATAATGATCGTGAACAGCCATATCCACATTCGTGTTTTTTTCCAGATGGCGAAGGGTAAAAAAGTCATTTCTAACAAAAGTATTCCCCAGGTTAAAAAATGCAGAATGCTTTCAGGGAAAGACAAAAAGAATGTTCTCAGTCCCCAATCGCGGGCAAGCGGATTATTAAGTAAATGAATAATAGCGCTGCCGTCTCTCCAGCTGGGTGAATGAAGCTTATCGAACCCGCTTATGGTATAGCCGACAGACATTATGATCCATGCGCCCCAAAATAATATAGGAGGAAAAGACCAGTTTTCATTTTTCTTGGTAAACAACGACAACGGTTCGCCTTTCGGAACCACAATACAGCATAATAAGATCCACCCGATAAACGGAAGGCCGGGATTGCTGATAAGGTTATTGCGATCGAACAAACAAACCCAGCCATACCACAACACCAAAGCGGCAATGGGCCGTTGAATACCGAATGTAAATAACAGGGAACATACAATTAATGCAAGTACAAGAAACTGAACCGTAAACGGTGAATCGGAGATGTTTAATACATTCGGAAAAAATCCATGTGTAAGATTGAGACTCGCATCAGGCATTAATCCTGTATTGCTCCACATTTCGGCAGCATAAGGAAACAGCATTACAAAATGGATGAACAGGTAAATGCCCAGGATGATCCTGAAAAAAGAAAACTGATATGCTGAGTACGTTTTCATTTGGCGTATATAGGCAATGCCATTAAGTTAAGCCCGAAGGGCTTGTCATTAGGTCACATTACTCTTAACTTAATTACATTAGTGCATACAG
>JAEUTS010000315.1 GCA_016787005.1 Bacteroidia bacterium | reverse complement strand
CGAAAGCTCAGCTTCATCCTGTTTAGCGGCAGCATCAGCATCAAGTTTTTTGGCCAGGTTGAAGGCCGCTACAGTCTCGCGCGACAATCTATTTCCTTCCTTTTTCTTCTCCTCCGCACCTGCGGCATCACTTTGAGCAGCGGCCTCATTTGCTTCCTTATACTTTAGCTGCGCTTCCTCGTTTTTTTCATTGGCGAAGTTCAGCGCCAGGTCGGCCTGGTTCTTCAACTCTTTGGATTCTTTTTGAATATCCTCGGCGTCATCGTAAGCAATCTTTACCAATTCAGCATTAGTAATACTTGCGGAGGTTTTTGTATCGACCTGTGCAGGGGTTGCCGGTATTGAATCCTTTTTCGTTTCTTGTGTCACTGCCGGCTGAGTATCTCTGAACATGGCTTCATTCGCGTTCACATCCATCTTAGCCTTTTCCTTAATGAAGTTAAGTGCGAGCAGGTAATTGTTATCATCGACTGCCTCATCAAAGAAGTTTTTCACTAAAAGTTTATCTGTCCCGCTTTCATAATTCATTTCCTGCCTGAACGGTTTGAACACACGCTGAGCGGGTAATACCACCACTTCCGATTGTGTTTTGGAGCCATCTGTCTCAACAGTAAATAATAATTTACTTCCACCAGGGACATTCATACTATATTGCCCGGTCTGCGGATCACTGTTAAAAATGCCCACCAACTCTCCGTTATCAGCATTCTTCACAGTAATTTTCGATTTTAAAAATTGTCCTTCCGCATCTTTCCCCATAGTGCCATTGATCACTGCAATATCAACAGGCCTACGATCAGTATTTATTCTGTAAACATCAATCATGTTATTTGGACTGGTACGCCTCGATGAGAAGTAGGCAGTCTTCTCCAACGAATCAGTCACGAACATGATATCATCATCGGGTGTATTAATAGAAAAATCCATATTGACCGGCTCTGACCACGTTCTGGACTGAACGTTCCACGTCGATTTAAAAATATCATAACCACCCATACTATTATGTCCCTTTGAGCAGAAGTAAAGCACCCGCCCGTTCGGGTGAAGAAAAGGATAATCTTCATCCACATCTGTATTAATAGTCGGGCCGAGGCTAACCGGCAGACTCCACTCGCCATTACTAAGTTTCGACACCATGTATATGTCCTTCCCATTATTCCCATCCGTACCATAGCTTGAGTAGTATATCTGGTTATTGTTTTTGGCGAGATAAATAATAGTTTGTTCTTTTGCTTTTTTATCGAGAGATGACTGAAAATCCTCCGGCTTAATAAGCAGCTTACCTCCTATACTGCTCAGGTCGTATGAACGAAAAAACTCCTTATCACTTAACTGCTTTTTTTCAAGTACCTGCAGGTCGGTAATATTTTTAAGCAATGTTTTACCATTGCGGCACATATCAATCTGCTTATCGACCTGTAACTTTTTTTGCTGATAAGAAGATGCCTCCTTTTTAAATCGATTAAACGCCACAATTGCGTCGTCAAAACGATAATTCATATGATAAGCTTTGCCCAAAAAGAAGAAAACGTCTTTCTCTACATCAGGTTGTTTAGCGGCATACTCAAGATAACTGATCGGCTTTTCTTTGTTCTCACTTGTATACAGCATACATATACCAAAACGGTAATTGTAATTCGGGTCTTTAGGATATACGCTCAGAAGCTGCGAGTATAAAGGATATGCTTCGGCATATTGTTCGCTATCAAAAAGCTTTTTAGCTTCCTTTTTCAGATCATCTTCAGAAGTAAAAGTGGTTTGTGCAAACGTGTAGTTAAAACAAGCCACAGCCATCAAAAGCAGAAAAAACCAGGTATTTTTTATCGTTCTTCTCAACACTGAATAAATTGACTCACCAATATGATGCAAAAAATGAGTCTTTTACATAAAATTAAGGAAGTAAAGGTAAATGTTTTTAGGCAAAAAATGCTATTTATAGAAGGATAAATGGCTAACAATCAAAAGTTTATAAGATTGCCTTAGGAAGTCTTTCTTTTAATAAGAGGAGATTTGGACTCCTCCCGTTTGATAAGGCGTTCAATATTTTTTTGATGGGTGATAAGTACAAGGACAGCTATGACCATCGAAAATATGACCAGTGAAGGTATACGCGTTTTAAAAACAACAATTACAATAATTGGAAATGTAAGAGCAGCTGTTATCGAACCGAGGGAAACATATTTTGAAATCAGGAACACAACAAGAAATACTCCAATTGAAACTAATGCCGCATAAGGATGCACTGCCAAAATAATCCCAAGCAATGTGGCTATTCCCTTTCCCCCTTTGAAAGCGGCGAAAAGCGGAAAAATGTGTCCGAACAAGGCTGCAACCCCCAATACCAGCTGTAGATTCACAAATTGAACCGAGCCAGGGACAAGTTCGGTCAAATAGGGCAGTTGAACAGCAGCAAAGCCCTTCAAAATGTCTATAAACAATACGGGTATCCCGGCCTTTTTACCCAACACCCTGAATGTGTTAGTAGCACCTGCATTCCCGCTTCCATACTCGCGGACATCAATACCATAAAATATTTTACCTATCCAAACTGCCGAAGGAATAGAGCCTATCAGGTAAGCAATAATGAGTGATATTATTTGCAACGCTTGCGTCATGCTGTTTATTCTTCCGCTCCTCCCGCAGCTGATCTTTTAAGAAAATCGTCCTTTTTACGGATAGTAGATAAATTAAACGCATATGGAGCCGTTCCTCGTTCGGTTTTTAACTCACGCTTATCCGGCTTAAGCTCTTTAATAACAGTGTTAAAATTATCCAATGAAGAAAGTGCCTGCATCAATCCTCTTGTATAGTTAAAATAATACCAGGTGCTATTATCTCCTTCAAGGTAAATATTAAGAATGTCCCCTCCTCTTTTCTTTACTAACTCAACCCTGCCGGTAACATACTTATTAACCTGGTTCTTCTGAATGTTTCCAACTCCGATCTTCCCTTGCGATAAATAAGAACGGGTGCGTGGGTTCCAGCGCATCTTCAACTCAGTCAGGAATATTGTTTTCTTCAATTCATCCGGAAATTTCTTAAATGAACCATAAAGGTTCACCTGTGAAATTAATTTATCTGCCTTTTCCTTGCCAAGCATTTCCCTCAATCCCTTCTCATATGTTTTTCTCGAAAAATCTGTAGGTTTCAGATCAGCAATAGCATTTAAAGCATCACTCATTTTGTCCAAAGCTCCGTCATCAAAGAAAAAGTCAACTGTCATCATAAGATCGAAAGAAGTAGAATCAGGTATCTGAAAATGCTCTGCGTTCCCTACTGTTTCAATTTTCACCTGACCAAAATCGGTCCCCATGTTTACCCTTCCTTCTCCATATGTTATACACTTATCAATATTGAGGCTAACATAATTTCCTCCCAGATTTCGCTCAACCAACTTTTCTTTATTAGAAATACGATACTCCTTCGAGCCTTTATCGTAAAACAAAAATCCTTCTGCACGTAAAACTGCTGAATCGCTTCTGCCATATTTCCCCGAAAGAAATGTTGAGTAAATATGCGTGGAGTCGTTACTCAGCATTATGCCTGCGCCCAGCTTATTTCCTTTATCGTCAACAGGATCCTTTTCTACAGGAATTAATATCTTATTGGGGTCTACTTCTGCTGAGAATCTGAACCAGGTCTTTTTAACTGCATCGCATGCATGTTGAATTCGGGTAACACCCGTGAATGTAAGAAACTGGTTGGTCGCCTGTAGTTTCACTTTACCTTTATATTCAAAATTCGGACTAAGCATAAAACCGGTTGAATCTTTTATTTCAGTTTCGGCATAAGTCTGATATGTTGTGTCAACAGTTATATTACTGAAATAAATAGGCTGCTTCTTTTTTAACTCATCAACATAATCATACGACCCCGATCCCGAGTAACTCTTTCGTGTAAAAATATTGACGTTGGCCCCATAGATATTATGATACTTGGTCACAGAGTTAGCTAATATTTTCGCATTCTTTAATGTTTCCATTGCCGCTTCCTTGCGGATCACAACTTTGCCCGAATCAGGCGACACACGCGCATCAGCCACATTGATGTACTTAACATCCATTGCCGTAATAATGTATTTTTTCAGGTCATATTTAGCACGGGGAGCATTAAACCTCAGAGAGTCCTGTTTTGGATTGGTTGAAATAAATTCAGGACCCTGCAGATCGAGGTCATTTGCACCTGGTTTGTCTCCTGTACCAAGTTCTATATCACTTCTATCCATATACCATTTAAAACTTTCCATAAAACAAACATATTGATTGACAGGAAATTTGACAATTGATCCCTTTCCGTTACTCTTAAATTCCCCATCACGCTTTGTGAAATCTATGTGCGCATTTACGTTACTGGTAGAAAACGCAAGTGCTGATTCTTCAAGAGACTGAAGCCTGAAGTCGGCGGTATCAGAATCGAAAGCATTTTGTTTGAACTTAATATTAAGTGCTTCCAGTTCGGCCTTTTGAAAACTAACCAACCCACGGCCGGATAATAATTGCGGTGTCAGATCATAACGACCTCTAAACGTTGCCTGTCCGTTATAGGTTGCAAATGGCTTCTCGCGTGAATGCGCCTGCATCACATCTTTATATGGCATCCAGTGAAGGTAAGCACCTTCGCCAGACACCTGCGGAAATTCAATTTTCCCCTGCTTACTTTCCTTCACATCGAAGTTCTGGCTTATGCCATTCATTGAATCGGGGAAGAAAATAAAGTCGCGGGACTTTGATGTTGAAGTAACATAATTTATTACCCCATTACCTCTCAGACCCTCATGACTAAGCATGATCGTGTCGTTGAACCTGGCCTTTCCACCGTACAATGCGAATCCTTCAGCAGGAGTTGGTCGCCTGAAACCCAGCGAATAATCCTTCTGTAACTTCAAAGGCTCTTTGAACTGTGGGAAAATACCGGACGAAACGAATTCACCCTCAAAGATCACACCTTCGTTCGAAAAGTTATCCACACTATCAATTGTAAATGGCTCCAGGTGGAAATAAAATTTATCCCTGGAATACACACCCGACTGCACGGATTTCTTCTGATAATAAACATAGGAGTCTTTTGCGCTGTTGAATATCGGATACTTTGTATAACTCTTGTAGCCTGACTTATTCTTAGGATGATCGATCAGCAGATCACCATTAATGTGTTCGATCACTGATTTAACTTTTACGAGCGGAAATTCGCCGCGTTCATTTGGCTCGCGTGACTGCACTGCCATCCGAAGTGAATCCGCATCAATTATATCGATCTTGAAGGCATCATAATTGAATGCGAATTGTTTTCCATAAAAATCAAACCGGCCGGCATGAATACGTCCGGCGAAAGTAAAATCACGGTTCTTCTTCACCACAACCTGCCTCGCCAAAGGATAAATAACCACATTTTGAGAATCACTTAACAAAATAGCCGAAACACCTCTTATAGTAAGGTCGTAATTCAACAGGTTAATCAATCCGTTCGCCTCATTTGGCAATACCGAATGAAAGGTCAATACATCATAATCCGATTTACCTACTCTATCTGTTATGTATTGAAAAAGCCGGTCTTTTACCTGTAGTTTATCGCTCTCGGCATCGTAATTCAAAAGGCCCATAACGGCCAAACGCACAAGCAATGGCCGCAAATCATTAGCGGTAGCATGCATATACCTTGCAAGATCTACCACATAAAACTCCCTCAGATCATTAATTGACTTCACATAGTTCTTGATCATAACAAGAGGGTTTGTCCCGTCCATCCCCTGCAATTGTTCATACCGGGCTACTTTAAAAAAACCGGCCGATTCAAAATCGGCCTCGCTTTGTGTATTACCTAATAACATTTTGAGTAATATCTGTGGTTCATCAGTCTTCCACGTCAATTCCTCAAAATACATATCAAGCGCATGGTACGAATTGAGAAAAGCCGTTCGCGCCAGTCCGTCATCCGACCTGATCAATGAGACCTGCTTATCTTTCGAAAGGTATTTAAACGAAAGTCCGGGATGATAAATAGAATCTGCATCAAAAAATATTTTAATCGATGCGTTATCCGAGGCTAACTTTTCTTTTGTAATGAAAAACTGTTTGGAGGACACCACTAAAAACCGTCTATCACTCCGTTTAAATATGAGCAATGCCTCCTGCTCCTTTGTACCTGAACCGATAAATTTTGGGCCGCGCATGGAAAAACCACCATCGTAATTAACTCTCTCAGCAAGGTCATTGATCTGAAGCCGTTTGCTGTAAGATTCAAATCTGGGATAAGACATAGCACCACCCGCCTCCGCGAGGGCCTTATCTGCTAACTGGCCCATCAATGGCTTACTGAAGTATGTTTTGTTGTAAAATATAACAGAGTCGGCTGTATAACCCCCGGTTTTAACAATAATTTCATATTTTTTTAATTCTGCATAAACAGATGTTTGCTCAAGACCAGCTTTAAGCCAGTTCACTGTTCCACCGGTACCGATGAATTTTCCTGTGGAAGGAAAATAAACACCTTTCGTATTTACAATTGAAACACTGTCACTCTGATTATTATGGCAAACGAGGTTCAATGAATTAAAAACGATCTTGGGGACGCTGTCATATTGAAATTCATAGTTATTCGTATTGGAACTCCATTCGTATGTAGGAGATTTATAAAAAACATTATAGGCAAAGAGATTCTCGCTCATCGCCAGGTATTCAGTATAACTTTTTATCGCCTTACCATTCAATATTTTGTTTATGCAATCCTGCCAGGCCAAAAAATTCTTTTCAGACTGTTTTGTATCGACAAAATTCATCATTGAAGTCAAATAACTTCTGAAATCGGGTGGGCGCAAACGCTTCTTCAGCATAAGGTTACATACTTCATAGCACATCTGCTTTTGCGATTCGTTGAACTTAGACTCGTGTGTTTTTCCGATTGACCAGTATTCAGTTTCAAACTTTCTTAAAAAACTATGAGCATCACTTTTATCTGCACTCCCCGCTTCAAAAAAACTTTTAAGCTCTTCCATAAACGCAACCGGATTATCGGAAAAACTCTTAACCTGTCCCTGTGAAGTGACGATCAAACCAACCAAAAAAGAAAGGAAAAAAGAAAGATGTTTCAGAGGTTTATTCATATTTATCCTTTATAAAAGGAAAGCATTGCCCATTTATTCTTCTGCATACCATTTACAATAACCATTCCCAACGATTCCGCCTTACTTTGTATCAAAGGAATATCAACATCAAAAAAACCGCTCATGACCAAAACGCCCTGCTTTTCAAGCGATTGGACATATTTATCCATATCTGCCAATAGGATATTTCGGTTAATGTTGGCTAAAATAACATGAAATGTTTGGCCTGCCAACAATTGTGCCCCCCCTTTTTTAACAACTATGCCCTTCACTTTGTTAGTATCTATATTTTCCTGCGAATTTTCAACGGCCCAATCGTCTGTGTCAACAGCTAAAACATGGTCTGCCTGCATCTTTGAAGCCAATATGGCTAAAATGGAAGTTCCGCAGCCCATATCGCAAACTGCTCGGCCTTTTACTTCTGTTTTTAACAGTTGGGAGATCATCAAACAGGTGGTTTCGTGATGACCTGTTCCGAAGGACATTTTAGGATTTATAACAATATCAAACGGTATTTCTTTAACCGGCTCATGAAACGAAGCCCTTACATAGCATTTATTGTCGACATTGATTGGTGAAAAATTCTTTTCCCATTCCCGGTTCCAGTTCTCATCCCGGATAAGCTCGAATGTGCACTCAAATGGCAGTACCTTCTGCAATTCAACAATTTGAGTTTCAACTTCTTCAGTATAAAGAGACTCCTGTATATATCCCTTAAAGCCATTGTCGCATTCTGCAAAACTTTCAAAACCCAATTCAGCCAGGTGAACTATTACTATTTCTGATTGCTCAGCAGATGTTGTTTTACAGTTCAATTCAAAATAATTCATAAGGAAACAGATTGGTTGTTGGTTGTTGGCCTCCGGTTATTGGATGTTGATAGTTCCTGCTATTTTGCTAACAACTTTAAATGATCAATATCAAAAAGAGTGAATGATCTCAACAAAATCGACTGCATTAAGTGAAGCGCCACCAATGAGACCTCCATTGATATCAGGACAGGCAAATAATTCTTTTGCGTTCTTGGAATTACAGCTTCCTCCGTATAAAACCGTGCAGTTAGCTGCAATAGACTCATTGTATTTTTTTTTAACCGTTTTGCGAATAAAAGCATGCATTTCCTGCGCCTGTGCCGCTGTAGCAGTAACACCAGTACCAATGGCCCATACCGGCTCATAAGCTAGTATGATTTTCCGAAACAGTTCAGCTGATAAATGAAAAATGCCTTCATTTAACTGCTGCTCAACTAAACTAAAATGCTTTGCTCCTTTACGCTCTTCGGCGGTTTCCCCTGTGCAATAAACAGGTATTAAATTATTTTGCAAACACAGATCGACTTTTTTTGCGAGTGCAGAATTCGTTTCCGAAAAATATGATCGGCGTTCGGAATGACCAATGATAACATATTCAGCCCCCACAGACCTGATCATCGC
>JAEUTS010000171.1 GCA_016787005.1 Bacteroidia bacterium | reverse complement strand
CAAACTGCTTATTACCAACTTTTTAAACTGGCCCCGAAATTATTCATTTGTTTCATACAGACCAAATATTTTGGCACATTTCGCCGAAATTAGCTATATTCGCAGCCCTTTGTTTAAAAGGGTATTACATGGAATCACAGGTTAAAATATTCGCAGGATCCAGCTCAAAGTATTTGGCCGAAAAAATTGCTAAATCTTTTGGTCAGCCTTTAGGTAATGTCAGTATCCTGAAGTTTAGCGATGGCGAGTTCCAAGTGTCGTTCGAAGAAACCGTACGCGGCAGCGATGTGTACATTATTCAATCTACCTTTCCTCCAAGCGATAATTTATTTGAATTGTTATTATTAGTTGATGCGGCCAAACGCGCATCGGCTAACCAGATAGTAGCCGTGCTGCCTTATTTCGGCATGGCACGCCAGGATCGCAAAGATCAACCCCGTGTAGCTATTGGCGCCAAGCTGGTGGCTAATTTATTATCGGCCGCCGGGGTAACACGCATCATCACAATGGATCTGCATGCCGATCAGATACAGGGCTTTTTTGAAGTGCCTGTTGATCATCTTTACGCTTCATCTATATTTTTACCATATATACAAAGCCTTAACCTACCTAACCTTAGCATGGCGGCCCCTGATATGGGGGGCGCTAAACGTGCCAACGCGTACGCTAAATTTTTAAAAAGCGAAATTGTTATCTGCTATAAACAACGCACAAGAGCCAATGTTGTTGATTCAATGACCGCCATTGGCGAAATTGAAGGACGCAACATTGTGCTGGTTGACGACCTTATTGACACAGGCGGCACACTTACCAAAGCAGCAGATATGATGCTTGACAGGGGGGCGGCCAGCGTCCGTGCTGTTATCACACATCCTGTACTTTCAGGAAAGGCATATGATAGTATTGAAAAATCAAAACTTACAGAATTGATCGTTACCGATACTATTCCTCTTAAAAGGGAGAGTAGTAAAATAAAAGTACTATCGGTAGCCGACCTGTTCGCCAACGTATTACACAGGGTTCATAATTTCGAATCCATTAGTTCGCATTTTATTTGCTGATCAAACACCGTTGAGCTCCCCCGACGGCCCGCAAATAGAGTAAAGGGGTTTATTTAAATTAACAAATAAAAAAAATGAAAACATTAACGATCACAGGTTCCAAGAGAGCCAAAGTTGGAAAAAAAGACGCCGCTGACCTGAGAAGAAGCGAACTGGTGCCATGCGTATTATACGGCGGTAAAGAACCTCTTCATTTCGCGGCTCCTGAAAAAGAATTCAAACCTCTTGTATACACTCCCGATATTCATGCGGTAAAAATTGATGTCGGCGGAACACAATTCAGCGCGGTAATGAAAGACATACAGTTCCATAAAGTAACTGATAAGATCATACACGTTGATTTCCTGGAGATCGTTCCCGGAAAGGCCATCACTATGGAGATCCCTGTGAAGACTGCGGGTGCAGCTCCCGGCGTGCGCGCAGGTGGTAAGCTTTTGAAAAAGCTAAGAAGCCTTACAGCTAAAGGAACTCTGGATAAATTTCCTGATGCCATTACTGTAAATGTTGAAAAAATGGAAATTGGCGATTCAGTTCGTGTAAAAGATATAAAATTGGATGGTATAGAATTTTTAAACACCCCTAACGCTACAGTTGTTGCAGTACGCGTAACACGTAACGTCGAAGAAGAGGCTCCGGCAGCTGCAGCTACAACAGCAGCAGCAGGCGCAGTAGCTCCGGCAGCAGGTGCTCCGGGGGCTCCGGCTCCGGCAGCGGGTGCAGCAGCTCCGGCAGCGGCAGGTGCTAAAGATGCTCCGAAAAAGGACGCTCCGAAAAAATAAGGCCTCACCTCTAACTCCTCTCCAAGTGGAGAGGAGGACTGATTTACGACCACCTTTCCAATTTGGAGAGGTGGTTTGTTTTAGAGGAAATACTAACTATGAACTATAGAACATTTAACTAACGAATAGCGAAGTAAACAAAAGAAAAGGCTTCATTAAAAGCATATGAAGAATGGTTTTTTTCTGTTTCAACGCCAATCCACTTCTTCATTCGTTATTCAATTGTTCAAATGTTCGTTATTCAGACATTTTAAATAACACCCAACTGTCCTACATTTGAATTAAATTTTATTTCGTGAAGTTTCTAATCGCAGGCCTCGGTAATATCGGTGACGAATACGCAAATACCCGTCACAACATAGGCTTTAGCGTACTTGATACTTTAGCCAACACCTCCGGTGTTTTTTTTACGCAGGACAGGCTTGCATATAAAGCTGAATATAAATTTAAAGGCAAAACATTTATTTTAATAAAGCCTACAACCTTCATGAATCTTAGCGGGAAAGCTGTGAACTACTGGATGCAGGCAGAAAAAATTACTGTTGAACACTTACTGGTTATCACCGATGATATTGCACTGCCATTGGGTACATTACGCCTTAAACCAAAGGGCAGCGATGGCGGGCATAACGGATTGAAGAACATACAGGAAACGCTTGAGACAAGCGACTATCCCCGCTTACGTTTTGGCGTTGGCAGTGATTTCCAGAAAGGCCGACAAGTTAATTATGTACTTGGTAAATGGACACCTGAAGAGCAGAAATTAATCATTCCCCGCATCGACATTGCCGTGGAAACTATTAAAAGCTTTGGCACCATTGGCATTGACCGCACCATGAATTTATACAACAATAAATAAGGACAAGGTAAATGCGTAAATTGTTTTTTTTCGTTTTACTGTTTTTGTCTCCCTTGTTCAACTTCGCTCAGTTTGATTACAACAACCAGGTAAGTATAGGCGGTAATCTACCCATACTTATTGCGGCACGCGATTACCCTCCGTTTCCAATTGTGCAAATTGATCTAATGCACGAATTTTATTTTCAAACCCGAAATCCAGGTATTGTAAAATCTATCGAAACAAGATTAGGATTCGGAGCCATGGCCTTCCCCTCCGTATCACTTTATATGATCAACCTGGGCGCTCAACGAACATTCAGCGGCGTATATTATGTGAATGGTTTTGGTGCCGACCTCATTGCATACATGGTCCAGGTACCGCGGCTATTCGCCGACAGGATCTTTGGAATTGCGGGAGTAGGAAAAGGCAATGGATACGGCCTTGGTTTCTTTTATAAATTCGGCCGGAGAATCAGTGAACACATGTCTATAACAACCGAAATCGGAGGGGCTGTAACTATGGACTATTATGAGGCTACTTTTACAGGCCCTGTTGTTTGGAAAAGTGCTTATACCCCCAACCTCGCCTTATACAGAGGAACAATTTCCATGAATTACCATTTTGCCCCTTAGCCATTTTCTTAGTATAATTGCAACTCGTTTTTTAATAAACCGCCTATGCGAATAGTGAATAGCCTGTTTATATTATTGGCACTATTAAATTTATCTTTCTCACAGGTAATTGTTTTGCAGGAAGATTTTACCAATTACCAGGCCACTACACAATCAATACCTGCAGGCTGGACGTTCAGTTATCAGGGCAATTATACCACCACCACATTCTCCGGCAGCAGCGGACCTAATTCCTACAAATTTGGCGGGACAACTACAACTACAATTAATACCCCTCCATTTTTACCCGGTGCCGATTCGGTAAAATTCTGGATCAAAGGAAGCGGCACCGACAGCCTCAGCCAATTGATTGTACTTGAAAGTGTGGATAGCCTGAAATGGGACACGCTCACAAAAATTTGCCCGGTTCCAACAATGGCAGCGAAAGGGAAAAGAAGTTTCCCGGTTAAACCCCTGTCGACACATTTACGGTTTAAATACATTAAGTCGGCCGGAAACCTGGCTTTTGATGATTTTAAACTAACAACGAAAAATTTAACTGCAACACAATATTATCCTGATCAACCTGCTTTTTCTGTTTACCCGAACCCTTCTGCTGACGGGCACTTCACGATCCGACTCGGATCAATAAATTCAGCGGGAACCACAACGATAAGTAATGCTTTGGGAGAAATTATTAAAATAATCGACTCAACTCAACAAGCACAATACGTTGATCTTTCAGGAATGCCTCCGGGAATTTATTTTGTGAATGTTAAACAGCGAGGTTTATCTGGAACGAGAAAAGCTATTTTATATTGATGCGTGTCATTCTGAACGAAGTGAAGAATCTGGCTGTATGTTAGCCTCCGCACTGCCAGATGTCTCTCCCACAAAAAGCGGAATCGACATGACCCTTTAGTATGTTAATGTCTTCAGTGCCTTCTTCATACTAACCTTATCCTCCACTATTGCAGGTAGCTTTTCAATACTAACACGCTCCTGCCGCATATCATCGCGATGACGAATAGTAACTGTACTGTCTTCGAGCGATTGATGATCAATGGTTATACAGAAAGGAGTGCCTATCGCATCCTGCCGGCGATAGCGCTTACCAATGCTATCCTTTTCATCGTACTGGCACAAGTGATCGAATTTTAATACGTCCATTATTTCACGGGCTTTTTCAGGCAAACCGTCCTTCTTCACCAATGGCAACACCGCAACTTTAACCGGAGCCAGGAATGCAGGCAAATTCAGCACATCACGGATTGTTCCATCTTCCAGCGTTTCACTTTTATATGAATTGGAAAGCAAAGCAAGGAACATACGATCTAAGCCGATGGATGTTTCAATTACATAAGGTACGTAGCTGCTGTTGGTTTCGGGATCAAAGTACTGTAATTTTTTTCCGGAAAACTGTTCGTGATTTTTCAGATCGAAATCCGTACGTGAATGAATTCCTTCCAGCTCCTTGAAACCAAAAGGAAACTCAAACTCAATATCACAGGCCGCATTGGCGTAGTGCGCTAATTTAATGTGATCGTGGAAACGGTATTTATCCTGTGCGATCCCCAAAGAGTTGTGCCACTTCATGCGCGCCTGTTTCCAGAACTCGTACCATTTCATTTCTTCCCCGGGCTTTACGAAATACTGCATCTCCATTTGCTCAAATTCACGCATGCGGAAAATAAATTGTCGTGCCACAATTTCGTTACGGAATGCTTTACCTGTTTGCGCAATGCCAAAAGGAATTTTCATGCGTCCTGTTTTTTGCACATTCAAAAAATTTACAAAAATTCCCTGGGCTGTCTCGGGACGTAAATAAATTGTTCCGGCCTCTTCACTCACTGATCCCATTTGTGTGCTGAACATCAGGTTGAACTGCCGTACATCTGTCCAGTTGCGCGAACCGCTTACAGGACATACAATTTCACAATCAACAATGATCTGTTGCACTTCAGCCAGGTCATTTTTCTCCAAAGCCGATTTAAAACGTGCATTTATTTCTTCCGCCTTCTTTTGATATTCTAATACACGTGGGTTGGTTGTGCGGTACATCTTTTCGTCAAAGGTCGCACCGAAACGCTTCGCTGCTTTCTCTACTTCCTTATCAATTTTGCCCTCTATCTTAGCCACGTGCTCTTCGATCAATACATCGGCACGGTATCTTTTTTTGCTGTCTTTATTGTCAATAAGCGGATCACTGAACGCGTCAACGTGTCCGGAAGCTTTCCAGGTGGTGGGATGCATAAAAATCGCCGCGTCAATACCAACTATATTTTCATGCAGCTGTGTCATGGCCTTCCACCAATATTCGCGGATATTCTTTTTCAGCTCAACTCCCAGCTGACCATAATCGTAAACGGCGCTTAACCCGTCGTATATCTCACTTGATGGAAAAACAAAACCATACTCCTTTGAATGAGAAATAATGTTTTTAAAAAGCTCTTCCCTGCTTATCTGTGCAGGCTTTTCGGTATTTGCTGTTGTCATGTATCAAAAGTAAAAATTTATATTGAAGTCGTGTCACTTAAAAATAAGACATCCCGTCAAAGGCGGGATGTCTTTTACATTGAATTAAAATTTTGGATTATTTTACAGCTTCATTGGCCTGCTGCTGCGTAGGAAAACTGTAGCTTTTATCGCCGGCTTCGCGGGCCCATTTATAAGCTTTACCGGTTCCTTTACAGGCATAAACACGTACGGTATCATTTGGATTCACTCCATAAAAGGTGGATAGTCGCAGCATTTTGTTCTCTTCCTGCACACCTATCATCACATCCAGCTTTTTGCTGCAGGTGTTTTTATAATATACAATATATGTATCAGGACTATTGCCGCACTGCGAACAGGTTTCACCCCATTTGGAATTGTATTTAACCAAACAATCCACAAGTTCAGTTTCGCCCTGGGGTTTAAGCGGGTCCCCCTTTTTGTCGCCTTCACCGCCTTTAAAAGCCACCAGCGTCATTACCGGGATCGCTAAGGAGATTGCTATGATAAATTTTTTCATCTGTATATAGTTTTATAAGTTTCTGTTTGTGAGATGGAATACGCCATATTCATTTTCGTTAGGTATGCAAAAGGAATATGGTTATTTCATGGTCAGTTTTTTTAAAATCCGTTTACGTATGTTATTTATTTACAATGATTATTTTTTATAATGATCTTGGCTTCATCATTTCCCTTTTTCTTCGAATATTTCCAATCCTCGCATGCACCCTTATCGTCCCCTAATCCCTTTTTAGCCCAACCACGGTTGTTGTAAGCCTCGCAATCATCCGGTTTTAATTGAAGCGCTTTATTAAAATCAGCCATAGCTTCGGTGAATTGTTTCAATTTGTTTCTTGCACTTCCCCGGCTTACATAAGCAAACGATTGATCCGGCTTAAGCTCTATCACTGTGGTGTAATCATCTATTGCTCCCTGGAAATTACCATTTGAGCTGTAACAAAAAGCCCGTTTTAAGTATGCATCCAGGTTCTTAGGGTCCTTTTCAATTGCCGCGTTAAAATCCAGGATAGCATTCGTAAAATCGCCGCTGGATATCTTTGCCACTCCGCTTCTTACCAAAGCCTGGGCTTCATCTTTTTGAGCATAGCTGCCGAACGTGATGAGGGCCGCTGCGATTATTGAAATTATTTTTTTCATAATTAAAGGTTTTCTAAGTTATCTGTTACAAGTTAAACAATCTTTGTGCCAAGTCAACGCAAACAATTCAACATATTGATTATCAATAAATTAAACTATTGTTCGAAAGGTGTATTATTCCGGTATTTTTTTTCACGATACATCATTATAAGATGTTCGAATGCTTTCACTAAGCCTTTCTGGGTTTTCTCATCAAAATCACCTGCAAAACTTATCCTTGAAAAATAACCCTTTGTCCTGGGTATTTCAATTCGCCTGTCAATACACTCATCGGCTATACATCTTACCACCAAAGCCTTTTCCTCAGCAATATATTCTACGTTATCCGGATTAAGTTTTATAATGGGCACTCGGTCCACCCGGTTTACCTTTTCATTCTTAAAAAACTCAATAACAAGTTGTCCCCTTTCGTTGGCTAATTGGGCAATGCCTTTTAACTTGCCGTTAATGTAATTTATGGTTTCCTCCGATGATATATTATCCTTTTCCTGCGCGAAAATGGGAGAAACAGCGAAAAGTAGGGCTGCAAAATACATATAAGCACTTTTTTTCATAATTTCATGTGTTTATTATCGGGTTAATTTTACTTTCAGCCAGGTTCATTATTACTACAAATCTAAAATATTTTTTATGTAAATGTAATGTCTTTTTCATCTTTAGTTTTGAGTAAGAGACCAATTTACTATGCGGGATAATTACACCTATATACTGCTCCTTAAAAACCGTACCAAACTATTTGTTGTTGTATGTCTGGCCTTGTTTAGCTCAGTCCTTGCTACAGCCCAGGCAAAGCAACTGAAAGTGAAATTTAATTTCATTGTTGATGGCGGGAGTCGTGATGGATCAAAAGTAAGTATTGAACGTGACGGACAAAAATGGAGAACGCGCGACGGCGATGACGGCAAAAATTATATTGACCTTGATTACCAGCATGATTATATTTTTAGTTTTTCAAAAAACGGATATGTTACAAAAAAAATAGCTTTTTCCACCAAAGTCCCCAAAAGCATTATTAAAGACGGGTTTGATCCCTTCTCGTTCGACATTTCCATTTTCAAACAATCCGATGCAATAAACATCGTTATGTTTAATCAACCCGTGGCACGTATTGAATACAAGGAGGATATTGATGATTTTGGTTATGATACCGACTATACCAAGAGTGTGCTATCTGGCATACAGGACGCTGAAAAGGAATTAAAGAAAAAAACGAAGGAAGAAAAGGCGAATCCTAAATCCGGTAATGTAACTTCTACCGGCCCCGGTTCCCAGGCAAACCAATCTGCCGAGACTGCCAACAAAAACAGCAGCGAAGGTGGCAGCAACTCCACCGAAACTACGAAAAAGAGCGGTAATGAAGGCGACAAGAAATCGAATACCCCCTTTGATAATGATGCGCGTAACAAATCGAAATCCTCTACTGACCCCGGGGACAGGGGAAAAACGTCCGGCCAAACCGATGGTGGAAGCCGCAATGTCTTCAATGGGAAAACCCCGCCTGAAAAACGCGAAGAACGGCAATATGTAGAAGGCAACAAACGTATCACCGAGATTACTATTGTCAGAAATGGAAAAACATATGTGTACAAAAAGGTTTGTTACGTTTGGGGTGTTTTCTATTTCCGCGACAATGTGAATATTACAGAAACTATCTTCATCGAAGATGCCCTGTAACCCTTCCCGCTCTACACCGGCACCCATTTCTAATTAAAACAGATTTTTAGGCAATTTTTATGCATTTCGCATCATTTTTGCATCGTATAGATAGGTGCAGAAATGTTATATTTGCTGGTTATACCTGTTTATTACGTTTATCATGCAATACGCATTTAAAGCCATATTTAAGCAGTCCCGAAATCCTTTGCCTAAGTGGATCCGGATGTGTTCTGCCCTAATTATGCTTTTGCTTTGCGTAAACACCTCTTTCTCCCAGGATTTTTTAAGGGTTAATCTCAAATTCCTTATTGACGGAGGCAACAGAGATGGCGCGAAGATCACTATTCAGAAAGACGGATCAAGCTGGAAAGC
>JAEUTS010000116.1 GCA_016787005.1 Bacteroidia bacterium | reverse complement strand
CGCACTATTTCAAAAGTAGCTGCTGTAGAATTTCTCCAAAGCGGTAAGCATCTTCAAATGAATTATAGAGAGGTACTGGTGCAATGCGTATCACATTCGGTTCGCGCCAATCTGCTATTACACCCTTTGAGGTAAGTTTTTGAAAAAGCGCTTTCCCATTTCCATGCGCAACGATTGAAAGCTGGCAACCGTTTGTAATAGATGAATTTAAAGGTGTTATTATTTCAAGATATTGTCTTTTATCATTGATTCTCTTATTAATTTCTCCGATGACAAATGCCAAATAATTGGTGAGCTTGGAGCTCTTGTTCGTCAACGCATTCATTCCTGCATTTTCAAAAATATCAAGTGCTGCCTTATGGGCGGCCATGCTTAACACAGGGACATTGCTTACCTGCCAACCTTCAGCAGTTGGAATGGGAAAGAAAGTTTTCTCCATTTTAAAGCGATTAGTTTTATCATGCCCCCACCAGCCGGCAAAGCGAGGCAAATTTTCCTGGTGATGTTGTTGATGAACAAAAGCTCCGCCTACGCTGCCCGGCCCTGAATTTAAATATTTGTATGAGCACCATGCCGCAAAATCAACATCCCAATTATGGAGATTTAATTTAATGTTTCCGATAGCATGCGCCAGGTCGAACCCAACCATTGCTCCTGCAATGTGACCGGCTTTGGTTATAGATTTCATGTCAAATACCTGTCCACTGAAATAATTCACGCCCCCCATAAACACGAGGGCTAATTCATCTTTGTGTTTTTCAACGGCAGCTAAAATATCCTCATTACGAATGGTGTGTTCACCCTCTCTTGGAGCGACTTCTATAATGGCTTCATGAGGATCATATCCGTGATAACTTACCTGCGAAGCAATTAAATACTGGTCAGATGGAAATGCTTTTGCTTCGCATAAAATTTTGTTGCGGGCCGCAGTTGGCCTGTAAAACGAAACAAACAAAAAATGAATATTGCTTGTAAGCTGATTCATGGCTACTACTTCTTCGGGTTTTGCCCCAACCAATTTTGCCAATGGTTTGGAAAGTAACTCATGGTAGGAATACCATGGATTTTTAGCTTCAAAGTGTCCTTCAACACCATACTTCGCCCAATCGTTTAACTCCTGAAGAATATATTTACCAGTATTTTTTGGCTGTAACCCCAACGAATTTCCGGTAAAATAGATCACGTTTTTGCCTTTGTGTTTTGGAAATAAAAACTGGTTGCGGTATTTCTTCAGCGGATCTTTTGCATCGAGCTTTTGGGCGAATTGCAGGGTGTTTTCGTATTTCATGATAATGGTCGGTTTTTCTTCTTAAGAAAGATGTGCTGGGTTGAGACCCAAAGATATATATTTGTATAGCAAAAGTGGAAATGTTATGAAGAGAGACAGATCAATCGCCTTATTTGAAAAAGCCAAGTTGTACTTTCCGGGCGGAGTAAACAGTCCGGTGCGGGCATTTCGTTCAGTTGGCGGCACCCCTCTTTTTATTAAGCGGGGAAAGGGTTCGCACATCTGGGATGCCGATGGGAATGAGTTCATTGATTATTGCTGTTCCTGGGGTCCATTAATATTGGGACACGCTAACCCAAAAGTTGTTAATGCTATTAAGCATACAGTTGAAAATGGCAGCTCATTCGGGGCGCCGACGGAATTGGAAAACGAGTTGGCCGAATTAATATTAAATAACAATAAATACATCGAAAAACTGCGTTTTGTAAGTTCCGGCACAGAAGCAGTGATGAGTGCAATTCGTTTGGCGAGAGGATTCACAAAACGCAATCGAATTTTAAAATTTGAAGGATGTTATCATGGCCACAGTGACTCCCTGCTGGTAAGGGCAGGTTCCGGACTGGTTACTTTTGGAAATACCTCATCGGCAGGTGTCCCTAAAAGTTTTGTGGATGAAACAATAGTTGTTTCGTTGAATAATAAAGCCGCTGTTGAAGAAGCGTTTGCCAGATTTAAAAATGAAATAGCATGTATTATCATTGAGCCCATACCGGCTAATAATGGTTTGTTGTTACAGGATAAAGAGTATCTGCAATTTCTTCGGGAAATATGTACTGCTAATAAATCACTTCTTGTTTTTGATGAAGTGATCAGCGGATTTCGTATTGGTTTTACAGGTGCGGCCGGTTATTATAACATAAAGCCGGATATTATTACCTATGGAAAAATTATTGGAGGCGGATTACCTGTTGGCGCCTATGGAGCAAGTGCTGAGATCATGAGTAAAATATCTCCTGACGGCGATGTGTACCAGGCCGGCACCCTAAGTGGAAATCCTGTTGCCATGGCAGCAGGCATTGCACAACTCAAAGAATGTTTAAAGCCCGACTTCTATAAGGAACTGGAAGCTAAAGTCGTTTTTTTGCTTGATCAGATAAAACAAAACCTGAAATCCGGCAGTTTACATCCTCAGCTATTTTCCATCGGATCCATCTTTTGGATCGCTTTTACGGATAAGCAAAAAATTCAGGCTGCTGAACAGATTGACCCTGACAGTATGAAGCATTTCAAGTTACTGCATCGTGAGCTCCTCGAACTGGGCGTATACCTTGGGCCTTCGGGATATGAAGTGGGATTTGTTTCAGAAGCTCATAGCGAGGTTGATCTGATGAAGACAGCTTATGCGTTTATCGAGGCCCTAAATAAAATTACAAGAATATATCAGTAAGGGCTGTAACAGCATCATTCCGTCGATTCCGAATATATAATGATACTCACTGCTCTTTTTACTGCAACTTAATATAAGTGCAGTGGCAATGATCACTACTATGATAATTGCCACAATGATTGACGTGTTGTAAATGCTTTGTCGGTGAAGGATAACGGAAAGGGATACCGAGAGTATAAGGCATCCAATAGCTACTGTTTTTCCTGCCCCAATACCGTATAAAGATGGAATGGTACGTACTGCCGAAAGTTTGTCGTGCTCAATATCGCGGATATTGAATACAATGCAAAGCGACAAGAGAAATAGCAGCCGCTCGGAGAACATTATAAGCAGCACTTTATTTAACTCAACTTCTCCATTAAGCTGTAAAGGTATGTACAAACTGACCGTAGCCCATACAA
>JAEUTS010000005.1 GCA_016787005.1 Bacteroidia bacterium | reverse complement strand
CCTGAGGGTTGGAAAAAGAATCCTGGCCTGGTTCTGGATTTTTACAACCTGCGAAGGAAACAGGTGCTGGAAGCCAAACCCAACGCGGCACATATTGCATTGGCAGAATTGCAATTGCGTTATGATGTTCAGGTGATCACACAAAATATAGATAACCTGCATGAGCGTGCGGGTTCAAAAAAAGTGTTGCACCTCCATGGAGAGGTTACGAAAAGCCGCAGCACACTCGACCCTTTGTTGGTATATGATATTAAAGGCTGGAAGCTCGGGCTTGGCGAAAGGTGCGCAAAGAATTCACAGTTAAGGCCTCATATTGTATGGTTTGGAGAGCCGGTTCCGAATATGCTTAAGGCATATGAAATGACCTCAGCGGCCGATATATTCATTGTAATCGGCACATCCCTTAATGTATATCCGGCTGCAGGCTTATTGGATCATGCGCATGACGAGATACCCAAATACCTCATTGATCCGACAGTTGATAAAGTAGAGCATGTAAGCAACCTGGTTATTATAAAAGAAAAAGCAGGTACCGGAGTACCTGCTTTAGTTAAGCAATTACTTGCGTAAGTACTAGAATTGTGCTCTTGATTGATATAAGAATGGGTTCGGGCTGCGGTAGCGTAACATAACCTCTAATCCGCCCTTTGCATTGGTTGCAGCGCGCAAATCAGATGTGTTTACATCGTAACTCACACCTAAACCATAGTTTCCAAACTCAAGAAGTAACTGTGCGATCACGGCATCTTTTGCACGCATATACAAGCCTAGTCCAACATCCGCTCCTTTTACAAAGCCTGTATATTTTGAATCTTCACGTAAGATGTATTTGATCAATGTACCAAAAGTCAACTCTGTTGAAGGACCCTGTACAAGGTACATCATACTTGGTAATAACTGAAGATTGGTGTTTTTTATACCAACAGTGCAGCTGGAATGAATAACGTATTTTGAAAAAAGTTTATCAGGATTATTGGTATAGAAAGATACTTTGGGAGCATTTAAGTGGTACATGGCAAGCCCTACGTTAAATTTAAGATTATCGTTGGCGCTGATGTACATCTGGTCTTTACCATAAGCCCAATGAACACCTAATGAAAAATCACCATAACTTTCCTGTGCTGAGTTAGGGGTTTCACCAGTCATAGTCGGGTCAAAGGCAGTACCATTATATTGACTCCCCCATTTCATTTTATCCTGATTGTATGACAATTGACCGAATCCACCTTGTAAACCTGCCGAAAGTGTATTTGTTTCATTAACCGGTACAACACCAGATACAGTTGCTCTTACTGTTTTGTTGCCATATTCAATATCACCGGCTTTGTCAGCAAATGCGGTAAGACCCACACCCATGTAAGCTCCTTTTCCGCGCTTTTTAAATAAAGCCATTTCTCCTGTAAAGGCATAAGTCCTGAAAGGTGCTCCTGGACTAATACTTCCCCACTGATCTTTATAATTAAGTGTAATTCTGAAATCAGAAGTTAAACATGTTAAAGCCGGATTCAGGAATAGTGGAGCCTGATCAAATTGGCTGAAGTGTATATCTTGCGCATTCACAAGAGCACTCATGCTGAATAAGCCAACTAGTACGGAATTACGGATAGATTTAATCATAGGTATGAGTTTAGATTATGACCAAATATAAATTATTATTATTTGAAAAGCAATTATTAGATAAATTTTTCCAACATGTTTTATTTATCCCTGGTTTGGTAGCTTTAATAGTTAGATTTAAATAATTGATTTTCAGTATTTTAAAATAAAAATTTGACTCCAATACTTTTTAAATTGTCTGTAATTTTTATTGATTGCGGATGAAATAAAATCATTCAACTCATAAGAATACGGCTGTATTAATGAGTAGTTTTACACCAACAGAATATTGTAAGATAAAGTAATTGAAAGCGAATTATAATGCCGGAGCTAAAACATAAAGTTGTTGTTGCCATTACGGGTGCCAGTGGGTCGGTTTACGCTAAGGTTCTTTTGCAAAAGCTGGAACTTTTGAAAAGCCAGGTGGCAGCGGTTGGTGTGGTGATGAGCGATAATGCAAAAGAGGTGTGGCAGCACGAACTTGGTGATAGATCATTTGAGAAAATATCTTTTAAAACATATTCGAAAACTGACTTTACAGCACCATTTGCATCCGGTTCTGCCAGGTATAATATAATGATCGTTTGTCCCTGTTCAATGGGTACCCTTGCCCGGATAGCCTCAGGAATTTCTAATGATCTTACCACACGCGCGGCCGATGTAATGTTAAAAGAAAGGCGCAAGTTGATCCTGGTTACGCGCGATACCCCTCTTAGCCTTATTCATATTAATAATATGAAGACAGTTACCGAGGCAGGTGGTGTTATTTGTCCGGCAAGCCCTTCATTCTATAGCAGTCCCAAAAATTTCGAACAATTAGCCTCAACTGTGATCGATCGTATACTTGACCTGGTCGGTTTTGAACAGGATACCTTCCGTTGGAATGATAAATAATTTGTCGGATAGGTTTCAGATTTCTTTTTAATAAGAGACATTAATCATTCATTCGATCTTTTGTATGTGGTTCTTACATTAGTTTACCGGTGCTTTGTTAAAAACTATTGAAAAGGGAATTGGATTTTCACGCCTTTTTTTTCTAAATTAATCTTCCTGAATTTTTACTAAAACAATATTAACAGGCTTAACACCCTTTCGTCATGTTTGAATTAAGCAAAAAAATTTTGGAAAAGGTGAGCTTTGATCGTTCACTGTTTCGTAAAGAATTAAAAAAGGCAGTACAATGGGTAAAGCATGAAGAACGATTAATGTTGAAGATGTGGTGCCTGGCTACCTTTGGAACTCAATACCGTGAAATTATTCTCGAGGTGTTTAAAACAGTTACCAAAACGTGATAGAGGATTGTCAAAAGTATTTCAGGCTATTTTAAGAAGTCGAGGTTTCGTTTGAAGCCTTTATAAGCTGGCCGCTGTAGAGGAGAGTCATGAAATATTTTATCGAATAATTCCTCTGTAATTTCTTCCCAATCGGCCGC
This sequence comes from Bacteroidia bacterium, assembly GCA_016787005.1. Classification (GTDB taxonomy): domain Bacteria; phylum Bacteroidota; class Bacteroidia; order JABDFU01; family JABDFU01; genus JABDFU01. The sequence continues at coordinate 10,379 of JAEUTS010000005.1, read as the reverse complement.
GTTCATATTGATCAATTCTTTCTTTGGTGTGAACATTGGTTCGTTGTGCGGTTTTGAAAAGCGGTTCCACGGACATACATCCTGACAGATATCGCACCCGAACGCCCAGTTCTCGAATTTTCCTTTTACTTCTGCGGGAATATTTTCTTTAAGTTCAATCGTGAAGTAGGAGATGCATTTACTTCCGTCCACTATATATGGCTCCACAATTGCGTTTGTCGGGCACGCCTCAATGCATTTTGTACAGGTGCCGCAATAGTCATCTATCGCTCCATCGTATTCAAGTTCAAGGTCAATGATCAGTTCTGCTATAAAAAAAAATGATCCATTTTGCCTGTTTATCAGGTTGGTATTCTTTCCAACCCATCCTAAGCCGGATCTTTTTGCCCAGACTTTATCCAATACTGGCGCAGAGTCAACAAAAGCCCGACCATTAATATCTCCGATATTTTTTTTAATAGAATCAGTGAGTAATTTTAATTTTTCTTTTATCACAAAATGATAATCCTTGCCGTGAGCGTATTTGGAAATTTTAGGAGCATCAATATCATTCTGTGTTTTGGAAGGAAAGTAATTCAGCAATAATGAAATAACAGACCGGGCTCCTTCAACAAGCAAGCGCGGATCAAGTCGTTTGTCGAAATGATTTTCCATATACTTCATCCGGCCATGCATCTCTTTCTTCAACCATTGTTCAAGACGCGGAGCTTCATCGCTTAAAAATTCCGCTTTCGAAATCCCGCAATAGTCGAATCCGAGGCGTTTAGCTTCCTGTTTGATAAGTGAAGTATAATGAGTCTTATTCATTGCATGGTCTCACGTAAATAGAGAGCCGAAGGTCATGTATCGAACAATGATCCCTTTGTATGCCGGGGTACTCTGCCCAGGTGTTTGTAAGCCTGTTCTGTTGCTTCGCGGCCCCGCGGAGTGCGTACCAGGTAACCTTCCTGGATGAGAAATGGTTCGTAAACTTCCTCAATAGTTCCCGCCTCTTCACCAACAGCTGTTGATATGGTGGTAATGCCGACAGGCCCTCCTTTAAATTTATCAATAAGTGTGGTAAGTATGCGTGTATCCATTTCATCGAGTCCGTTCTTGTCAACATTCAATGCGGCAAGTGCGTAATTGGCAATTTCCATGTCAATAATACCTTTTCCTTTTATCTGCGCGAAGTCACGTACCCTGCGCAGCAATGCATTAGCGATGCGGGGTGTACCGCGGCTCCTGCGTGCTATTTCGAATGAAGCATCTTCATTTATGGGGACATTTAAAATTTCGGATGAACGAACAATTATTTTTTGGATCAATTTGGAATCGTAATAATTGAGCCTGGAGTTAATGCCAAAGCGTGCGCGTAGTGGCGCAGTAAGCAATCCTGAGCGTGTGGTCGCTCCTATCAACGTGAATGGATTAAGTTTTATTTGTACGGTGCGTGCATTGGGTCCTGAATCGATCATAATGTCAATCTTATAATCTTCCATAGCCGAATACAGATACTCTTCAACAACCGGGCTCAAACGATGGATCTCATCAATAAATAAAACATCAAACTTTTCAAGATTGGTAAGCAGACCGGCCAGGTCGCCAGGCTTTTCGAGTACTGGTCCCGATGTAGTTTTAATACTTACGGCCAATTCAGTAGAAATGATATTGGCAAGTGTTGTTTTACCTAAGCCGGGAGGGCCGTGTAAAAGCACATGGTCAAGCGCTTCTCCACGCTGTTTGGCTGCTTGTACAAACACCTTTAAATTTTCAACCACTTCATGCTGACCAGTAAAATCAGAGAATTCGCCGGGCCGCAGAGCCTTTTCAAATTCCTTTTCTTCGGATGAAAGGCTTTCTGGATCAGGGTTGATGCTTGGATTCATGAATATTTGTTATATGCTCAAATTTAAGCAAACTCAGGGACACTATTGTAAGTTAATATGAAATATCAAGATGTTTGGCAAACTGGCTTTTTGGGAAACATATTTTATATAGCTCGGTAAATGAAATACTCACACCCAAAGAGTAAGTGGGAGAATTGAAATTTTCCTTAATAGCGGGATTGTTGAAAAGCATTATCCGGTAACCGATTTCTGCAGTTGCCGAAAGCCACCTGAATATTTTATATTCGGTAGAGATAATGGGCTCATAAATGAGTACCAGGTGTTTGTCAGAACGTGTATCTCTTTGGTTATAAGTATATACATAGCTTGATCTGCCTATTCCTAATTGCAAGGGCACACTGAACTTCCAGTATTTGCTGTTGAAAAAGATGTATTCGGCATAATATGCGATATAGAATAATTTTAATTGGGCCTTTACTATTTCAGTAGTATTTGAAGGAGAAGTTACTGCATAGTTTTTGTAAAAATGGGAATTCCTCCCATTCATTAAATGCCCGCTTATTCCGATCTCAATTTTTTTTCCAAATTGAACTCCCGCTTTTAAACCAAGGATCTCCGCCCTTTCGTTACTGATGAATGAGTTGCGGGAGTCGACCCCGACAACAAAGCGCCATTTTTGGTTGAAACTCAATCGAATTGAATCAAGCATCTGAGCCGAGCCATACTTCGGGATAAATAATGAAAAGACAAAGAAAGGGTAAAGGAAGGCGGTATTTGTCGGTTTGTTCAAACTTTAATAAATTCCCCCACTATTTTTTCGGCTTCAGCCAGAGCTTTGCCAAGATCATCATTCAGTATTATTTTGTCAAATTGTTCAGCAAGTTTTAATTCTATTGCGGCTTTTCCCACACGCCTTGCAATACTTTCCGGGGTTTCGGTTTCACGTTGTTTAAGGCGTTGTTCAAGGCTTTGAATAGATGGAGGCATTACAAAAACTGCAAGCGCTTTTTCGCCAAATTGTTTTTTCAGGTTTAGCCCCCCCTCTACGTCAACATCGAAAATAGCGTGCCGGTTATTTTTCCATATTCGCTGAACCTCTGATTTTAATGTGCCATAAAAATTATTGGTGTACACTTCTTCCCATTCGATGAACTCACCGTTTGCGATTTTTTGTTTGAATTCATCAACAGTTAAAAAATAATAATCTACCCCGTTTTGTTCTCCTTTGCGCATGGGTCTGCTACAGGCGGAAATAGAAAATTCAAGGTAAGGAAGAACGTTGAGCAGATGATGCACAATTGTTGTTTTGCCTGCACCCGATGGGGCTGAGAATATGATTAATTTACCTTGATCCATTTCACTAAGTCGTCAATGAATAATGAATGCGATTTGTGTCATTCCGATTCCGCTTTTTAGCGGGAGAGGAATCTGGTTGTGCATAAGCTGGCTAACGCACAGCCAGATTCTTCGCTTCGCTCTGAATGACACAAATCAGGGTTACAAAACATTTAACAATTGTTCTTTGATCTTCTCAAGTTCATCTTTCATTTGCACGACAAGCTTCTGTATCCCTGCATCATTGGCCTTTGATCCAATGGTATTTATCTCACGTCCAATTTCCTGTGATATAAAACCGAGTTTTCTTCCTGAAGAAGCTTCTGTCATGGTTTTTAAAAAATAATCGAGGTGAGTTTTAAGACGAAGTCTTTCCTCGCTGATATCAAGTTTCTCAATATAATAGATAAGTTCTTGTTCAAAACGGTTCTGATCGATCTTTTCTTTCAGTTCACTTACACCCTTATTTAATTTTTCACGTAAAAGAGGTATACGCTGTTTGTCCAGTTTTATAACGTCTTCCAATAATTCGTTAATGAGGTTGATTCGGTTGGTAAATTCCTTTCTCAATACCCTGCCCTCATCATCCCTGAATTTTTGGAAATCTTTTATAGCTTCATCGATCAATTTTCTTACCTGTTCCCATTCTTTTTTATCCAATTCCTGTCGATCTGATTTCAAAACATCAGGCATTTTCATAATGAGGGAAAGTATGTCCTTAGGAGACTCGCTCAACTCGGCGGATAATTTTTTCAGCTCATTATAATAACCTTTTGCCAAAGGTTTATTGATACTGACAACGTTAGCCTCGCCCGTGTATTCGGAGAAGATACCGAAGTCAATTTTTCCGCGTTCAGTTTGCTTCGATAATTCGGAGCGTAATTCCGATTCTTTTTCACGATAAAGTCCCGGTATCCGGAGGTTAAGGTCAAATTGCCTGCTGTTAAGTGATCTTATCTCAACTGTTATTTTTTTGTTGGGTAATTCACCCGTCGATTTCCCAAAACCTGTCATTGATTTCATCCGTGTATATTTTTAAGTGTTTAATAGTCGGATGGAACACCCATAATTTTCATCCGTATTTTAGATTCTGAAGGTATCATGGTTGTTTCATAAAATGCATATATATACTTCAAAAATAGGAATTAAAAAGGAATTTGAAATTAAAGAAAAGAATACAGAACTGAAATGAAATAGAAATGTGTTAGGATATGGTTGATCGTTTACTAACTAAGAATACACCCGCTATAATAAGCATTCCTGAAGATACTTTTATTGGATCGAGATTGTCCTGCCCAATCGCAATAGCAATTAATGATGCCAGGAAAGGCTGCATGTAAATATAGATGCTTGCCACAGAAGGGCTTAATTCTTTCAGTGCATATGTATTGAACAGGAATGCGAAGTAGGTGGTACCTATAACAACGAAGGCGATACACCAGTATATAGTCATGGGCATTGTGCTCCAGTTAATCAGTTTAAATTCGGTAATACTGAAGGGCGTTATGTAAAATAAACCAACCAGAAATACCCATTTTAATATTGTAACGGAGTTGTATTTTTTCATTAATGGTTTTACAAGAATCAGATAAAAGGCCCATGATGTTGAGTTAATAAATACTAGAATGTCACCCACGATCGTGTCAGAGCCAAAGGAGAAGTTTTTGTTTACAAGCATAAGCATTAGAGCTCCCGAAATGCCAAGTATTAATCCGAATATTTTACTGCCTGATATTTTTTCTTTCAGAATAAATGCCGTCAATAGCAATACAACAATTGGATTTGATGTCATAATGATGGAGGCATTAATAGGGGTTGTCATGTTCAGGCCCTTGTAAAAAAGCATTTGATTAATGGCCACCCCAAACACAGACAACACCAGAATTTTTTTGAAGTCGGCTTTTTCCATTTTTTCTTTAACGAAAATTCCGGTGATCCAGAAAAGTCCAAGTGCTCCCGTTACTCTTAAAAAGATAAAAGCGAAAGGTTGAATGTATTGCGGCATAGCTAATTTTGAAATGGAGTAGTTAGCCCCATAAATAAGCTGAGATAAAAGTAATGCGATATGTGCTTTGAGATTCTTGTTCATACCGGTTGTTGGTTACCAGTTGTTGGTTGTCAGTTGTCGGTTGTCGGTTGTGGGTTGTCGGTTGCGGTTGCGGTTTGTAAATAACCAATAACTTTTATCATTTCAAAACTTCTTTTACCGCAGCTACATTCTTTTTCGAATTTCCTATAAATATTCTATTTCCAACAATGATAACCGGTCTTTTAAGAAATGTATATTCTTCAAGAATGTATTGCCTGTAATCCTTTTCACTAAGTTGTTTTTTGTTAAGTCCCATGGCTTTGTATTTCAATGCTACCCGGCTGAATAGTGCTTCATAGGTGCCGGCCATTTTTTTGAGTTCGTCGAGCTGAGATGCGGTTATTTTTTCTGTTTTAATATCTTGTAGAATAAAACTTTTTTTTTCAATGTTTAACTCTTTCATTATTCTTGTGCAGGTAGAGCAGGAGGAGAGGTAGTAGATCTTTTTCATACGTGTTGGTTGTTTGTTGTCCGTTGTTTGTTATTGTCATTATAGCTGCAACAAACAACTAATTCTCTCCTAAATTAACATTTTCATCGTTTGTCCGGTAAGGCAGATAGGTGATAATAAACTGAAACATTTCATCGGTGGTGCGCATGCTGCCGCTTCGCTCCTGGACCAATTGGGGAGGATTAAATGGGTTGTTTGGATTATTGCTTGTGTTATCATACACTCCAACTGCTGTAATAACCGAACCTCTTGGGATTTTTACTATTTTTTTGAAGGTATAAAAATACTGCCATCTGAAATCCCATTTTTTGATACGTATCAGTGGAATCGTGTCGCCTTGTGGAGTTAAGGCATAGGCCCAGAATGTTTTTCCTAATAAATGCATGTGAGGGTTTATGGTAAGTATGGACATATCCATTGGCGCAACAGTACGGGTATAAAATGTTTTTATTTCATTGGGAGGTATAGCCAATGGAGGTACTATTTCCGAAACACCTAAGGTGCCCAACTGGAGTTCAAGCGTGGGCCTTTTGGGAGCTTCTTTATCAAAAAAAATATTGAACGAGGATTGATCGGAAGTGTCAATAGGTGAGGGTCCATAATGAATGTCTTTCAGGAAGATTGCATTTTTACGGCTGAGTACAAATCCTCCTATACCATCGGGATACATAACAGGCGTCACGCCCGGTAAATAGTTTATAAACGATTGTTTAAGTAAAGGGTAGGTGCCGTCATCATTGGCTAATCTTAATTTATCATATGATTCTTTCACGCTGTTTGTTTGTGTGTCCACGATTTTTTCACCGTCATTAATGTTTTTCTTTTTATCATACTCGTAGCGCAGGAGATGTCCGTTTACATGGTGGACAAGCTTTCGGTTTCCAGGAACAAACTCAATTGCGCGTACAAATGTGTCGTTCGGCAACTCGAAAGGGATCTTCATAAGCATGAAATTATCCTTATTATCCCCTTTTATATTAAATATTACGGGCATTTTTATCACAAGATCTGGTTTACCAAGCATAGAACCTTCATAATATTCTGGGGCTTTTTGAAGTTTAGTTGTGTCGCCTGATGGAGCACCTGCTTCTGCCCATTGTTGTATCAGACTTATTTCAGTTTTTGTCAATATTTTTTCGTCAATAAAATGAGTGTAGGTGTTGTCAGCGGGCCAGGGAGGCATTAGTCCGGATGCTGTTACTTTGCCAATCATCTTTGCACGTTTGGCAACATCCCTGTAAGTGATAAGCGAAAATGACCCGGCAGAGCCGGGTCTATGGCAAGTGGTACAATTTTTATAAATAATAGGGGCGATATGTTCACTAAAGGTTACAGGATCTTTTTGTTGGCATGAACAGAGGAGTATAAACAGGAAAACAGAAGAAACGGATATATACTTATTCATTTTATTTTTCATTCAATTAAACACCCTTTAGCTTCAGTCGAAATTGTTTTTATGGAAGTATTTGATGCAATGGCTTGCAATGCATCCTCCAAATAATGTTCTGTGATAAGGGTTCGTTTTTGTCCGGGCTCATACATCCAGTTATCAATGCTGCCTTTATAGAGGATATTTCCCATTCTGTCTATGACAAATGCTTCCGGAGTGACTTTTGCTCCCAGGAAAGTGCTCAGGTGTTTATCTTCATCCATCAAGAGATCAGGCTTTAAATCGTAGGTTTTTATATATGTTTCAATTTCCGATTGATCAAAGTTTTTTCCCGGAAACACCCCGTAAAATTTCACTCCATCCGTTTTGTATTTATCAAACAATTGATTTAAGGTAAGAGAATAATTCTGACACATAGGACAATCTGGTGATAAAAAAATAAATACAGATGCTTTATTCGCAGTAAGTTGTTGAAGTGAAAATTCTACGGACTCGGTTGTTTTAAGATTAATTGTGAATAGCTCACTTTTCTTAGTATGATCTGCAGAACACGCAAGCAGAAAAAGCGGGAGTAGAAATTTTGTTACAGACCGGGTTGTTATCATTTTAAGACGGCTTAAAAGCCTCTTGTATAGCTTGTGCCAGCTGTTGCATTTCGTGCGCGGGCAATTTGAGTTTGGGTCTGTCGAAATTGATATCGTTCATTTCATTCATAGGTACCAGGTGAATGTGCGCATGCGGTACCTCCAGTCCGATAACCGCGACACCGATCCTTTTACATGGAACAACTTTTTTAATTGCGTGTGCCACTTGTTTTGAAAACACATGCAAGCCGGCTAATTGCTGATCATCAATATCAAAAATGTAATCGGTTTCCTTTTTAGGAATTACAAGTGTATGGCCTTGTTTAAGAGGGAAAATATCGAGAAAGGCCAGATAATCATTTGTTTCAGCTACTTTGTAGCATGGAATTTCACCTTTTACTATTTTGGAAAACAGGGATGCCACAATGTGAATACTAAGTTTATAGTAACAAAATCAAATGGTTAATTAGACCTTTTCTTATTTAGGATTTAGGAATAAGCGTATACTGCTTTTATTTTGCACAACTTCTTATGTCTTATAAATCCTAAATCCCTAATCCTGAATACTAAAATAGTTGTCGAATTTATTTGTATAGAATTAAATACTATCGCGAAATACTGATTACCTCAAACTTTACACTTCCGGCAGGCGTTTTAATTTCAGCCTTGTCACCCACTTTTTTCCCAAGTAAACCTTTGCCAATAGGGGAGTCAACAGATATCCTTCCTTCTTTCAGGTTAGCTTCACTTTCTGCCACCAATGTGTATTGCATGGTAGCGTTATTTTTAAGATTTTTAATTTTGACTTTTGCATGAATAAACACTTTTGATGTATCAATCTGTGATTCGTCGATGATCCTGGCTGTGCTTATGAGCTCTTTCATTTTCGATATTTTAAGCTCAAGCAGACCCTGAGCCTCTTTGGCAGCATCGTACTCGGCATTCTCTGAAAGATCGCCCTTGTCCCGTGCTTCAGCGATTTGCTTTGAAATAGAAGGACGCTCAACAGTTTCGAGGTGATGGAGTTCATCTTTCAGCTTTTTTAGGCCGTCTTCCGTAAAATATGAAACCTGTGACATGATCAAACTTGTTATAAGTGTAATTCACAAAAGCACAAAAAACCATAAAAGAGAACTCCGTTAGAAATTCTCTTTTACGATGTAAAAACAGTACTAATTTACAAATTTATTCTGGCTCCTATGCTATGTACCCCCATGAAGGGATCTGTATGCCTGTAGGAGTAATCAAAACCAAATGTAGATTTACTTTTGTTAAAGGGGATCTCAATCGTTATTCCCGCTGTAGGACCTGTGAAAGCAGTGGTTCTTTCGTCTGTGCTTGTTATTCCCTTTTCAAACAAATAACCACCCCTTACCATAAGGAACGATTTGAAGCCATATTCCAAGCCAAACATGAACTGGTCTTTGCTAAAAGAGTTAGAGGTAAAGTTGCCGGCAATAGTAACACGATGATTCTTCATTGCTACGCTATCCTTTGAAAAATACAGGTCGTATGAAGCACCGATATTTACCAGGGAAGGCAATTCAAAGTTGGCAGAACGGTTCTCAACTGTAAATGTTTTGGTTCCGGATGGATTATTGGCAGGAAGTGGCGTGCGGAATGAAAGACCATCGCCATTAAAACGCATACGGGGGCCAACATTTTTCAGCGAAACCCCAAAGTGAATATTGTCGAAAGGACCTGTTACGTATTGAATACCGGCATCAAGTGCAACTCCGCGTGCTGAAACATCGGATATCGCTTCAGAGATCATTCTGACAGTCATACCGCCATATATATTGTCGGAAAATCCTTTGGCATACGACAAACCCATATTTACGAACGAGGGTGAAAAAGTTCCAATGCCGCCATCAGGCTGGTCAACTGTAGTAATGGGAATATTACCAAAGTTCATACTCATTACACTTAAGCCAAGTGCGCCTGTTTCACCTACCCGCTGTGTAAAACCAAAAGAATTGATGCTGATATCAGTTCCGCTTAGCCAATCGGTGTGAGAGAATATTAGTTCCGTTTTTCGGGTAAATGCGATCCCTGCAATATTTAAAAATGAACCTTCCAGACCTTTAACACTTGCTGTATTGGCCCCTGCCATACCAGAGCTGCGTGCCCAGGGATTAATAAGCAGCTCAGATGCACCCGCCTGGCCGGCACGATCGGCATTGCCTGCAAATGTGCTGCCGGCAAGTACTAAAGTTGCGCAAAGAGCACTTATGATCTTTTTAATAAATTTTCCCATGATTGTTATTTGCTTTTTATCTTGGTTAATCATTAAACAATTTTATACGATGTTGTTTTTGTTTTTTTTCATATCAGGCATATGCAATAATCAATATGAATCAAGGTCAACTGGACGCATTACACCAAACCATTTCAGTATTTTTTCGCCAACACCAGGTGCGTCAACGTGAATGATATACATTCCGCTGGCAATCGGAATGTTTGCCTGATTCTTAAGGTCCCAATCGAGGGATGTTTTAGGATCATCCTTTTTGAATGTACGTATCAATGTACCGCTAAGTGTATACATTCGCACGGTACATTTCTCAGGAAGGTTGGTTATTTTGATTCTGTTATCAGCCTGATCTGTTTCATAACCGGAAGATGCGTAATAAGGGTTAGGCACAACATTGATCAGATCGATTGCATTCTTTGCGATCTCATGATCACCCTTGTGCGCTTC
>JAEUTS010000331.1 GCA_016787005.1 Bacteroidia bacterium | reverse complement strand
GGAAAAGTTGTGGCAGGAAGGCAAAGTAAAACAGTACCACAGCCGGTTAACCGACATACTTCGCTTATACATTGAAGCCCGTTTTAAAATACCAGCTTTGGAGCAGACTTCTGATGAGATCATGTCGAACTTCAGAAGTGTTTTGATCGATGAAGAAAGCAAGAAGAAAATAAAACAGGTATTCCTTGTGGCCGACCTCGTAAAGTTTGCGAAGGAACAGCCTTTACCAAGTGAAAATGAATTAAGCCTGACCAATGCATTTGATTTTGTGAATGGAACATCGAGGGAAAATGATGGTTCGACAGGCTCACCATTAAAAGGGGCCGGAACAGGCAGCAAACCGGAAGAAATAAAAAGTAACGCAGGACAATTATCCGACAAGAGTATTAATATTATAACAAACGAAGATTCAAAATCTTCTCCTTCGGAGAGGATTTAGGTGAGACCTTTTATGTTCAACTACAACGACATAACATTTGCAAATCCCGAGCTGCTCTGGCTGCTACTGGTAATACCACTGCTAATCGGATGGTACATCTGGAGGAACAGAACTGCCAAAGCGGAAGTTTCCATTTCAACGCTGCAAGGGCTTACAGGTTTACGCATTCCTTTAAAAGTATATTTACGCCACAGCCTGTTCGCGTTCCGTACTATCGCTATCGCTTTTTTGATCATCGCTATTGCGCGACCGCAGGCTCGTTCAAGCTGGAAAGATATTTATTCAGAAGGAATTGACATTGTTATTTCAATGGACATTTCGGCAAGTATGCTCGCCCAGGATTTTAAACCCAACCGCCTCGAAGCATCAAAAGAGGTCGCGATGGAGTTTATTGACAGCAGACCCAACGACCGTATAGGACTCGTGATATTCAGCGGCGAGAGCTTTACACAATGTCCGCTCACCACCGATCACGCTATTATTAAAAATCTCTTTTCGGGTATTAAAACAGGAATGATAAACGACGGAACTGCAATCGGGATGGGACTTGCGAACGCTATAAGCCGTATTAAAGACAGCCAGGCAAAAAGCAAAGTGGTTATACTGCTTACCGATGGGGTAAATAACCAGGGTTCCATTGCCCCGATTACGGCGGCTGAAATCGCCAAAACTTTCGGAATACGTGTTTATACTATTGGTGTGGGAACAAAAGGCAAAGCACTCTCGCCGGTGGCACGTTACCCCGACGGAAGTTATGAGTTCGATTACATGGAAGTTCAGATCGATGAAAAAATGCTGAGCGAGATTGCCACAATGACCGGAGGAAAGTACTTCAGGGCCACCGATAATAAGAAATTGAAACAGGTTTATTCAGAGATCGACAAACTTGAAAAAACAAAATTTGAAGAAAAAAGTTTTACCAATAAAGAAGAACACTTTCTGCCATTTGCACTTGCGGCAGGATTGGCACTGGTACTTGAATTATTATTAAGTTACACTGTTTACCGAAGCATTACCTGATAATATGTTCAGATTAGAAAACATACAGTATTTATACGCCTACCTCCTCATCCCGGTATTTGTGCTGCTGTTCATACTGATGAAACAATGGCGCAAAAAAGCCATACGTTCGCTTGGCGATACTGAAGTTGTACGGCAACTGATGCCCGATGTGTCAACGGCAAAACCCGTGTTGAAGTTCATTTTTTTATTGCTGGCCATGTCGCTTATAATTCTGGGTATTGTAAACCCACAGATAGGCTCAAAGCTGCAGGAAGTGAAACGCAAAGGTGCCGATGTAATGATAGCGCTTGATGTATCGAACAGCATGAAAGCCGAGGACCTTTCGCCCAATCGCCTGCAACGGGCCAAGCTCGCCATATCAAAACTGATAGACAAGCTGGAAGGAGATCGCATAGGTATTGTTGTATTTGGCGGAGAAGCTTATGTTCAATTGCCGATCACAACAGATTATGCAGCTGCCAAACTTTTTCTCGAAACGATCGACACCGACATCATTCCAACCCAGGGAACCGCCATTGGTGCAGCCGTTCGCCTTTCAATGGAATCATTCGGACAGGATGTCGGAAAGAATAAAGCGATCATTGTAATTACAGACGGAGAGAACCATGAAGACGACGCTGTTAAAGCAGTAGAAGAAGCTGCTGACAGAGGAATATCGGTAAATACAATAGGCATGGGTTCGCCAAGCGGCTCACCCATACCTGTTTATAGAAATGGCACACAGGTTGGTTTTAAAAAAGACAAGGAAGGGAATACCGTAATTACAAAACTGAATGAGCAAATGCTGCAGGAGCTGGCAAGCGCAGGGAATGGTGCATATGTTCACGCGAGCAATTCAGAAACCGGTCTTAACGCAATATTAGATGAAGTAAATAAACTTGAGAAAAAAAATTACGAAAGTAAAATGTACAGTGATTACGATGATAAATTCTATTATTTCCTCGCTCCCGCCCTGCTCCTGATCATCCTTGAACTATTGATCAGTGAACGCAAAAGCAAGTGGCTGGAACGATTAAACTTATTCGAAACAAAAAAATGATGAGTTATAAATCATATATATTGTCTTTTGTTTGTTCGGTGGTTGGAGCCCTTGGTTCTTTTGCACAGGAAGATCACGTGCTTATCCGCGAAGGAAACAAGAATTACGAAAAGGGCAACTATTCAGAAGCCGAACAGAACTACCAGCGTTCACTTCAAAAGAAGAATGATTCGTACAAAGGCACATTCAACCTTGGCGATGCCTATTACAAACAGGGCAAATACAAGGAAGCCATTAATCAGTTTCAAATGCTGTCGAATAGAAAAACAAGCAGCGATACACTGGCAAGGGCCTACCATAACCTGGGTAATTCTTACCTGAAAAATTATCTTTCCCAGCCAAAAATGATAGCGAATGACTCGATGAATTCTGACAAAGAAAGTATGTTGAGCAATAGCGTTGAAGCGTATAAAAAGGCGCTTAAAAACAACCCAAAGGATGAAGACACCCGCTACAACCTTTCATACGCCTCACGGTTACTGAAAGAACAAAAGAAGCAAAATCAGCAAAACAAAAAGGATAAGAACGAAGACAAAAAGGACAACAAGGAAAATAAAGACAAAAAGGAAGATAAAAAGGATCAAAAACAAGATCAGAAGCAAGAGCAAAAACCACAGGATAAAATATCAAAAGAAGACGCCCAGCGCTTGCTGGAAGCTTCAAATAATGAAGAAAAAAATACACAGGAAAAATTAAAACGTGAAAAAGCTGCCGGCAAGAAGGCTGCGATAGAGAAGGATTGGTAGGTTGGGAGTCATTGGTCATTGGTCATTGGTCAGTGGTCAGTAGTCAGTGGTCAGTGGTGCAAAGAAAAAAGTTGGTTATTGGAATAGTATATAGAAATACAATAGAATGAAAAAGATAATAGAAAATATTTCAATTGCATTATTGATCGGATTGGCGGTTGTGCTGCTAACATCCGACTTAATGGCACAAGGTTTCACAGCGGCTGTCAGCAAAAACAGGGTTGCAGTTGGAGAGCCTTTTCAAATTGAATTCTCTGTTTCCAATGGCGGAGCAGATAATTTCAAACCACCGGCAGCTTTAAAAGATTTTGATATTTATTCCGGACCAAATCACTCTAATTCGGTTCAGATCATAAATGGCAGCATGTCGCAATCGACTTCCATCTCCTATTACATCGCTGCAAAACGCGAAGGAAAGATTACTATTGGCCCGGCCAGCATTACGGCTAATGGAAGTAAAAAAGAGTCGAACAGCATTATTATTGAAGTGATAAAAGGAAACGGCGGGAATCCTAATGCGGGTAACCAGGGTGGGAATCAGGGAGGAAACCAGGGCAATGCGGTTGCAGCTCAAGCCAGTGATGAGAACCTATTCGCACGTACTTCTGTGAACCGCACTAAAGTATACCAGGGCGAACAGATCACTGTAGTTCATAAAATTTATACCCGCTTAAGTTTAAGAGGATTCCAGGATGTGAAATTCCCAACCTATAATGGATTCTGGTCACAGGACGCTCCTCAAAAAGGACAGATCACACTCAGCAACGAAAACATTGAAGGCGTTAATTACAGTGTTGCGGAATTGAAGCGCACCTTTTTATTTCCGCAGCGGAGCGGTACACTTGAAATAGATCCTATTAACGTTGAATGTGTAGTGCGCCAGCGTTCACGTCAGCCGCAAAACGTGTTCGACCAGTTTTTCGGAACAGGCGGTTATGAAGACGTGCTTGTAAAAGCCAAAAGTAAGCCTGTTAAAATTGAAGTTATGCCTTTGCCTGAAGCCAACAAACCCGAAAACTTTTCCGGTGCTGTAGGCAATTTTACATTTAAAGCAAGTATGAACAAAAACAAAGTAAAAACAAATGAAGCGGTTAATCTTTCCATCAGTATATCCGGCAGCGGTAACCTTAAACTTATTGATGAGGTAAAAGTAAATGTACCTGAAGACATTGAGAAATATGATCCGAAAATAAATGATAACATCGCCGCTAATAACTCCGGAGTTTCAGGTAGTAAAAGCTTTGAATACCTATTGATACCAAGACACGCCGGTGAATATAAAATTGACCAGGTAAGTTTCAGCTATTTCGACCCTGATAAGAAGACCTATATTACGCTTCCATCTCCGGAATTTGTCATTAGTGTTGAGAAAGGTAAAGACGATGACAATACTTCACCGGCAGTTATCTCCACCATTCAAAAAAAGGATGTAGCTATGGTGGGCAATGATATACGCTATATAAAAACAAACAATATCCGGCTTAAGAAAAAAGACAATGGCTTTTGGGGTTCAAATGGATTTTACGGAGGTCTCCTCTCCCCTATGCTCTTGTTCGCCGCATTTATACTTGTGCGAAGAAAAAACATGAAAGATAACAGCGACCTGGTATTGGTTAAAAGCCGCAAAGCAAGTAAAATGGCCCGAAAGCGTCTGGTGCAAGCAGAAAAGCATATGAAAGAAAATAACAAAGAACCTTTTTACGAAGAAATATTCAAAGCCCTGTATGGCTATCTCAGCGATCGCCTGAATATTCCATTTGCAGAATTAACAAAGGAAAGCATATCGGCCATGCTCAAATCAAAAAAAGTAAATGATGAAACCTGTCATAAACTTGAGTCCATTTTAAGTAATTGTGAATTTGCAAGGTATGCTCCGTCATCCGTATCGGGAGATTTGAACGGTGCATACAATGACGCGGCGACCATAATTACACAAATTGAAGATCAATTAAGTTAATATTTAGAAATTATAACACAATGCGCAATTCAATAACATCTGCATTTTTGCCACCAAAACACAAAATCACAAAAGCCCACAAAAAAACTTTCGTGAAATTTGGAGCTTTCGTGCTTTTGTGGCAAAATATATCTATAAGAATGTCGTCGATTTGCTATTCTCTACAAATTATCCTGATATTATTTTCCGGTTCACTGTTTGCGCAAAGCAACGAAGCATTGCTCGACAGCGCGAATACCGCCTATTCAAAAAACAAATTTGATGCAGCCATTAAACATTATGATCAGATAATAGCCAATGGATATGAATCACCGGAAGTATATTATAACCTTGGGAATGCGCATTACAAAAGCAGTCATATAGCATTAGCCATTCTTAATTACGAAAGAGCGAAAAAACTTTCTCCGGCCGACGAAGATATCAATTACAACCTGAAAATGGCGAACGCAAAACTGGTTGACAAAATAGAATCTTTACCTCAATTGTTTATTACCGATTGGTGGAACAGTTTTATTCTTTCACTTTCAGAAAGAAATTGGTCCATCATATTTATCGCATTCATATGGATTGGCTTTGCAGGTTTATTGATCTATTTTTTAACAAAAAACCGTTCAACCAAACAGCTTGGGTTTATTATATGCGTAGCGGCGTTTGCATTTTCTTTATTCTTCTTATTTGTAGCCCGCAAAAGCAACCAAATAAGCATGTCCCGTAATGAAGCTATTATATTAACATCAAGTGTAAGCATCAAAGGCTCCCCTTCAGAACAAGGCACCAACCTGTTTATTTTGCACGAAGGCACCAAAGTACACCTTGAACAAACCAACGGCGATTGGCTGGAAGTTAAAATACCCAATGGCAACAGAGGATGGATTAAATCGGCTGACCTGGTGATTATATAAAAGAGGGTAATCGGTATTCATTGATCGGTAAGCGGTTAGTGGAGGATACTGATTACTGATTACTGATTACTGATTACTGATTACTGATTACTGATTACTGATTACTGATTACTGATTACTGATTACT
>JAEUTS010000308.1 GCA_016787005.1 Bacteroidia bacterium | reverse complement strand
ACTTAAGCCGATAGCGTCAATTGCTATTAATTCATATGCGGACTTATTCTCCTTTCCATGGCTCAGGTACCAGATATCAGGCCCTTCACAGGGGTGGGAGTATTTTACGCAATTAAATTATACACCTGATAAAAAGCTGGAGATCTATGGACGTTTCAGGACAAAGCGAAAGTTGAATGATCTGAATATTCCGGACGCGATCAATGTGCCTGTACCTGTGAAGCAAAATAATTACCGTATAAACTATTTATATACGCTGAATAGTAATCTGCGTTTATCGGGCAGGGTGGAGTGGCTAACCTGGCAGCAGGAAGGAATTTCAATGGAGAAAGGTTTTTTAATGTACCAGGATGTGCGTATAGGTGCTTCAAAGTTCCCGCTTACGTTAACTATTCGCTATGCACTGTTTGGTACGGATTCATACAACAGCCGTATATATGCGTATGAAGGTGATGTGCCATTTACTTATTCGATACCCGGGTATTACTATAAAGGCTCACGTGTTTATTGTATGTTGAATTATGATGTAAATAAACAATTAAGTTTATGGTTGCGTTATTCACAAACATTTTATGATAATCAAAAGGTAATTAGTGCAGGCTCATTGAATGAGATAAGTGGCAATACCAAGAGTGACATTAAAGTGGAGTTGCGGTATCTTTTTTAGCTCAGACTGGCGGTCTCATTCCATCTCTTAAATATCTGGTAGACTCTGTTGTAATTTGAATTATTTATAACAAAAACACGGTATCATGAGCAATACCAGATAAGTGTCAGGATCATCCTGTACAAAATGAAACAAAGTGTGAAAATAAGCAGGAGAAAAGAGAATCGGTTGTATTTCTGTATCAACTCTTTTACAATTCGTCCGGATCTTTGAATAAAATCATCCACTGGGTTGGAATTATCGTTCATTTATAAAATATTTTCCGGTTAATGGAATAAAGATAAATGCTTTAATAATTTTATAGAACTACGTTTCTGTAATTTCGACGGAATAAGATAAATTATGGTTGATTTATTATTTTGAGACTATCAGCAGAGAACTTACTATTGATTGATTACTTCTATCTTTGCCCTGTTTATGTTTTCTCAAAAGTATAAAGATCATTTCAGTAAGACCTTAACTCTTGCACTGCCTGTGTGCGTCAGTCAGCTGGGGCACATGTTTGTGGGTGTGGCTGATGCTGCTTTTGTCGGACAAATTGGCCCGAATGAACAGGCGGCGGTTTCCCTTTCGGGCAGTCTGTACGTTTTGGTTCTTGTATTTGGCTTGGGGATATCAATGGGTGTTACACCACTGGTTGCCGAGGCAGATGTTGAGAAAGATATTCTTAAGAACAGCGGTCTTTTAAAGAATGGATTACTCGTGAACGTTTTCGTAAGCATTGCTTTGTTCCTTTTGTTGTTCTTTGTTTCCCCGGTATTACGTCACTTTGATCAGCCCCCAGAAGTTGTTGAACTTGCTGTACCTTTTCTGAACGTAATGATATTTTCAATGGTTCCCCTGGCTTTGTTTTCCACTTTCAAGCAGTTTGCCGAAGGACTTTCATTTACCCGTGCAGCCATGGTTATCAGTTTGTCGGCGAACCTCCTGAATATTCTGTTAAATTATTTATTGGTATTCGGTCATTGGGGCTTTCCTGAAATGGGAATGATGGGTTCCTGTTGGGCAAGTTTCATCGCGAGGTGTATAATGGCTGCGGCTATGTTTTTGTTTGTTTATTTTAATCATGACTTCAAACCATACTGGCAAAAGTTCAATGAAGTAAAGTCTTCGTGGGAGATATCAAAAAAGATATTGTCTATTGGCGTACCATCCGGACTACAA
>JAEUTS010000285.1 GCA_016787005.1 Bacteroidia bacterium | reverse complement strand
GAAAGCGGTGGGTAAATCCTGCAGATTCTTTTCGATCTCCCTTTTCTTTGATTCAGATAAACCCGAGTCGGTTAATTTATCCGCTAAACTAAACTGAGCACACACTTCAATAGAAAAAGAAGTGAGAACAAGCACCATAATTACGATATGATAAACTCTTTGGATTGAATGCCTCATAATATGATTACTGAATCCTTATAAAAATAACTTTAGTTTCGGGTAAAATCAAATAAATATTTAAATTAAATATAATTTCAGTACTTACCATATTTCATTTAAAATATTGTTTATCATATATTTACACAATTCATTATTAAATTTAAGATAATAGCATCGCACTTTACTTCAGATCAAATTAATCTAAAGATCTATCGTCAACAAATTTTTGAAATGAAAAACACATCAGACAACCTTCATGAATTGATCCATTGCATGTCAATGAATGAGAAACGATATTTTAAAATTACTACATCAGGAAACAGGGATGGGCAAGACAATACTTATCTCAAACTATTCAACCTAATTGCCGAACAGAAAAAATACAATGAACACGCAATTAAAAGCAGTTTAAGCGCGCAAGCTAAAAAAGACCTGCCGGTAATGAAAAACTACTTATACAATCTGATCTTAAAAAAACTTTGCAGTTATAATGCTTCGTCGCAAATCGAAATTCAATTACATAATCAACTCAGCGAAGCATTCATATTATTTCAAAAAGGACTTTACAAACACTATGAAAAAAAATTAAAAAAGATCAAAGCTGTTGCGAAAAAATATAACAAGACGGAGGTATTATTGGAAATTTATAATCGCGAATTAAAGCAGATCCATTTCAAGGAAAACCTGCAGGCTATGGAGGACAAATACGAAATTCTTCTCAGGGAATCTGCTGAAATACTAAACCGGATCAATAATAGAAATCAATACTACCGATTAAAAAATAAAATGTATTTACTATTAAGAAAAACCGGTGTGTCTCAAAACAAACAAACGCAGAGCCAATACAGTCAGCTAATGCTGGATCCTTTGTTGAAGAACGAAAATGCGGCTCTCACCCCTGAGTCGCGACTTTGTTATTATGATCTCCGGGCATCTTACCATCTTTTTGGCAGATCAAACTCAGAAAAAGCTATTGATTCTCTCGAAGCAAAGCATCAATTCTTACAGCAATTACCCGAAAGAAGCCACGAGTACATTATTTCACTTGCAAACACACTCATTAACCTGGCCATCTCTAATCACAGTATAAATAAAATTAAAAGAGCTTTCGAAATTATTATGCAACTGGAGGAGGAAATGGAAAAGTGGAAAAAAACACTTCCGGCTTATCTTTATTCCAGAATACTATCATCACTGCATTCTATAAAATCCTCTTGCCTTATCGATATCGGCAATTTTAAAGAAGGGTTACAGGAAATCCTGCATGAAGAAGAACTACTACACATGCACTATTCATCCAACAATTTCAATGGACTTTATTACAAAAAGGCGGTAGCCCATTTTGCCCTTAACCAATACCCTGAATCCCTGTCGTGCATTAATACTTTGTTAAATTCTTCCACGTTGATAGAACAGGATAAATATTACCGAAAGACAAAACTATTGCAGTTATTACTTTATATTGAGATGCAAAAATCAGACTTGATCGAACATGAAGCAATTGCTATAAAACGATTTTATAAAAAAGCCGGAAACCTTTCGAAAGCGGAAAAAATGGCATTTGATTTTATAATTAATTCACTTAACGCAGACTTATCACAAAAACAATTTATTGTGAGATGCATAACCTTTAAAAAGCAACTTGACTCAATTGTGAAAGACCCTCATGAAAAGGGGGTTATCGATGGTTTTGATATTCTGACCTGGCTGGAAAGTAAAATACAAAACCGTTCGCTAACAGAAATAGTACAGGAGAAAGCGAAACTGTCGGCGAAATAACAATCAGTCCAACCTGAATACAAAAGTATACGTTCCTTTCTGCTCCTTAGCCCCATCCGGGCTTGGATTAAACTTAGCAGTCTTCGCGGCTTGCCTGGCCAATGTATATAAGTAAGAGCTGGTTGTGGTTGAACCTCTTTGACCGGGAACCGCGTCGATAACTTTCCCTGTTTCATCCACAACTATTTCCACTACAACAATTCCCTCCTCTTGTGATTCATCAAGTAATTGAGGGCGTTGCAATAATTTTCTTCCCCGCAAGGAATAACCGGGACCCTTACCCGGGCCAACATTATTTCCCTCCCCCGGGCCGTCACCGTTCCCTTTCCCTTGCCCGTCACCCTCTCCGGCCTTCCCATTTCCATCGGTATTAGTCGAGTTGCCGCTTGAATTTTTAAGCTTGTCCTTTACATTCGCGATAAGCGCCATTAGCTCCTGGCTGGGCTGCGGATCCTCCTGAGCTTGTATTTTCTGTTCTACTTTTTTATCCTTTTTCTTGTCCTTTTTTTTGCGATCATCTGCAGTTACAATCGGATCTTCCGCATTACTTGCAAAAACATCTTCCTCACTTCCCGTTGTATTTGTCACCGAACTTACTGCGCTTGTCATCACAGGATTTCCCATTCCTTCAGCTCCATCCTCTCCGCCCCCGCCTTCAAAATCTATTTCAACCTCCTGTATAATACTTGGAGGATATGGCGGGATTGGTGTCTTAATGAGAAACAGGAGCAAAAAAAGAATGATCAAACCAAACACCAGGACGGATGATATGAATGATATAAAATGATCTTTCCTATTGTCACCTATAGCTTGCATTGCCTTTTGTTGTTGGTTGTAAGTTGTCGGTAAAATTCTTAAAGTAAATAAACTGAGAATGGACAACTAACAACCCTTAACTATTTCACCGTCGGCGATTTTGTTTTCAGTACCATTTTCACGCCCAGCTTATCGCCTATCTGCAAAACATCCACAAGATCCTGTACCGATAATGAATTATCAATTTTTAAAACCACCGTTTTCTCTCCGGTTTTCTGAACCTCCAATGCCACTGCCTGTTCCAATGCTGTAAAAGGTACCTGTAAACCGTTTACAGCGAACACCGCATCCTTCCCGGCTTCAATAACCACCTTAGGTTTGTTCTGAATGGAAGTACCATGCTTTGTACTTGGCAGAGTGAGTTTAATAATATTAGGGTTTACCAATGTGGATACAATAAGAAAAAACAATAACAGGAAGAACATGATATCGTTCAGTGACTCTGTACTTACTTCTGCACCTTCTTTATGTCTGCGCCTCAGATTCATGAAATTTACTTAGAAGGTTCATTTAAAATATCCAGGAATTCCGTAGATGCGCTTTCCATGCGGTTAATAATCTTCTCGATCACAATATTCAGGATGTGATAAGTTGCAAAGGCAAGTATACCCACGATCAAACCGCCTGCACTGGTTATCATCTTCTGATACAAGCCTGCTGAAATGGTATCAATTTTAATATCGCCGCCGGCTAAAGAGATGTCATAAAATATTTTTACCACTCCTATAATTGTTCCCACAAACCCGAACATGGGAGCTATTCGGCCAATGATATTAAGCACGATCATGTTCTTTTCAATTTTGTATAATTCTGCCCGACCTGCGCCATCCATTGCCTCCTTGATCTCCGCAACAGGCTTTCCGAGGCGACTCAATCCCTTACCCACAACAGCTGCTTCGGGGGAATTACTGCTTCTGCATAATGTTCGTGCCGCTTCAAGATTACCGGATACAATAAAGTCCTTTATGGTGAGCATGAAATTCTTATCGTGACGGGAGGCCTTTCTCAAAGCAATGATCCGGTCGAACATAACATATATAGCAAGGAACAATAAAACACCAATTGGTATCATAATGTAGCCTCCCTTCATCACGAGTTCGAACAGGGAAAGTGAATCCTCCACATTCGCAGCAGGAACCATTTGTGCAGCATCCTGGAT
>JAEUTS010000283.1 GCA_016787005.1 Bacteroidia bacterium | reverse complement strand
GGTAATTGAATACAGGCGCGCGCCGGGAGTTAAGGATGGCCTTCTCTGGTTCTGTGAAAAATGCAACAATAAATTGTACGAAGAATATTTTATGCTGACAAACATTGAACAGCAGTTTCAAACTGTATTTGCAAAATATTATGGTAGTAAAGAATTACGTACCTGCAAAAAATGCGGTCACGTTATGGAACCGCCTGCCAAACCTGTTTGAATTAAACCTCTATCTATTGCCTAATGAGTTGCAAAAAGTAAAACGATGCCGATAACAAAGTCGATTGTTTCCACCCGA
The DNA here is from genome assembly GCA_016787005.1 of Bacteroidia bacterium. Lineage (GTDB taxonomy): Bacteria > Bacteroidota > Bacteroidia > JABDFU01 > JABDFU01 > JABDFU01. The sequence continues at coordinate 5,769 of JAEUTS010000283.1, read as the reverse complement.
TCAACATCTGTAGTGTTTAAATACTATCAAGTGTAAGTCGTATGTCAAAAAAACTGACGCGAAAAGAAAAAAATGCACTTCAGCAACAGGTCTCTTCTGTTAAGGCCGAACCAAAAAAAACAGTTCCCCAGGGCGACCAATTAAAAAAAACCAGGTTCAGCATAGGTCTTATTATTGCCATATTGGGATTTTTACTTTACGCAAATACACTCGGTCACGAATATGTGCTTGATGATTATTCTTTGATAAAAGAAAATTTTCAGACAAAGAAAGGCACCGCGGCTTTAAAGGACATTTTTACAGGTGGTTATCGTTCCGGTTATTTTGCAGCCGGAGAAGATGTGTACCGCCCATTATCAAAGGCCATGTTCGCTATTGAATGGGAACTTTCCCCAGACAAGCCGGCATTATCACATTGGATAAATGTTATTCTATATGCATTTACGGGGTTTCTTTTATTTTATGTACTGGTGCTATATCTACCTCAGCATACCTGGCTTTGCGCTATTGCATCATTATTGTTCATTGCACACCCTATACACACGGAGGTTGTGGCCAACATAAAAAGCAGGGATGAGATTCTCTGCTTCCTGCTGTTCCTTTTAACCGCATTATTCACATTCAGGTACATTCAAAAAAATAGTTTTATCTGGCTCCTATTTGCAGGCCTGAGCTTTTTCCTCGGCCTCCTTTCAAAAGAATCCGCGGTTACATTTATTGCCGTCATTCCTCTCATGCTGCATTTTTTCACCCATGCGGATAACAAAAAACAGATCGCTACACTTGTGGTCTTAGGAAGCGTAACGGCGCTTTTTTTTGTGATACGGATGAACGTATTGGGAACAGGCCCTGTGACAGCACAAGCACTGTCAGACAACCTGCTGGTCGGAGCTCCCGACAAACTTTCGCAAATAACAACCGCAATTTATATTATGGGGATTTACTTAAAACTTTTATTTATCCCCCACCCTCTTGTATCGGATTATTCATTCAATCAGATTCCTATCGTTGGAATAACCGACTGGAAATTTCTTCTTTCCTTTGTCATTTATGCAGGAGCAGGGGTGTTTGCGTTGATTCGTTTCCGGCAAAAAAAAATCTGGTCATTTGGCATTCTCTACTTCTTTATTACGGCATCCTTAATATCAAATGTTGTAATCTTAATTGGCACCTCGTTCGGAGAACGGTTGATGTACGCGCCATCTGCCGGCTTTTGCATAACAATAAGTGCATTACTTATCCATTTATTCAAGGTTGAGGAAAATAAGCCGGGATCATTGAATTCGTTTTTAAAACAAAACAGCAAATTAGTCGTACTTATTGCAGCGGTCGTTTTACTCTTCTCTGTTAAAACATATTCCCGTAATAAGGCCTGGGAAAGCAATTATGTACTGCATTCTACTGATGTAGTATTATCGCCAAACAGCGCCCGTGCCCATTATTACTATGGGAATATTATTACACAGGATGAATATCTTGCAAAAATCAAAGACCCCGTTGAGAAAAAAAACACGTTGGACATTGCGTTAAAAGAAATGCGCAGAACCATTGAAATATATCCAACGTACGCTGACGCATTTCATAAGATCGGGAAGATATATCTTGTGCAGCAACAGTACGACAGTGCTGCCTTTTACTACAAAAAGGCATTGTCATTCAATCCCGGCAACTCAATGTATCTTAATAATTATGGCACTGTGCTCTATAATACAGGTCATCTGGAAGAAGCCAAAAAACAATTTGAACTTTCCTTGCAAACAAACCCTAATCAACCTGATGCGTATAGTAATATTGCAAGTGTTTACGGTACCGCAGGACAACAATTGGCGGCACAAAATAAGCCTGAAGAGGCCCGCAAAAGTTTTGAAACTGCCATTGTGTATTTCAAAAAATGTATTGAATTTGACCCCGGCAATGCCAGCGCATTTTATATGATGGGCTTAACCTACCGGAATATTGGCGATGAAACCAACGCGCAATATTATATTAATGTTGCCAAAAAACTTAACCCAAGCTATAACTAAATTAGATCATGTTCACGATAGACATTCATACGCATATACTTCCTGAACATATTCCAAACTGGAAGGAGAAATTTGGTTATGGAGGCTTTGTAAGGCTGGAACATTATCCCGTGAAAAACGGGACAAGCACAACTTGCTGCGCACGAATGATGGTGGATGATAAATTTTTTCGCGAAGTAGAAGACAATTGTTGGGATCCGAATAAAAGAATCCATGAATGCGATCATCATCACGTTGATGTGCAGGTATTATCAACGATCCCGGTTATGTTCAGCTACTGGGCTAAACCGCATGATTGCCTTGAGTTATCTATGTTTCTGAATGATCACGTAGCCGGCATTGTTCAGAAATACCCTAAACGTTTCATTGGCCTTGGAACAATACCGTTGCAGGCTCCTGCCCTGGCCATTAAAGAGCTTGAACGCTGCAAAAAAATTGGCCTTGCAGGAGTTCAGATCGGATCACACGTTAATGACTGGAATTTAAATGAACCCGCACTATTCCCTGTTTTTCAGGCCTGCCAGGAATTAAATATGGCTGTATTTGTACACCCCTGGGACATGATGGGCCAAAGCAAAATGCAAAAATACTGGCTCCCCTGGCTTGTGGGTATGCCTGCCGAAACATCTCTTGCCATATGCTCAATGATATTTGGAGGAGTATTTGAACGTTTACCAAAATTACGTGTTGCTTTCACTCACGGCGGCGGTTCTTTCCCTTCCACTATTGGCCGCATTGAACACGGATTTGAATCCCGCCCCGACCTGGTGGCCATTGACAATAACGTAAATCCACGAAATTATTTGGGCAAATTCTGGATTGACAGTCTCGTTCATGACTCAGCGATGCTTACTTATATTGTTGATCTTATTGGAGCTAACCGAATTGCACTTGGCAGTGACTATCCGTTCCCATTGGGCGAAAATGAACCGGGCAAACTGGTTCGCAATTCAAAATTCAGTGAAAATGTCAAAGAATTGCTCTTGAGCGGGTCCGCACTGGAATGGATAGGGAAGAAAAAAGAGAATTTTATCTGAATTTATCGCGTTTTATTCGCTGTTTTTATCACAAAAGTTCTGTCAAATCTTTTCTTTACTCTCGTCAAAAAAAGCTAAATTTGTACAGCAGATGAGCGACCAAATAAAGCACGAGTGCGGGATTGCAGTTATCAGGTTACTTAAACCTCTCCAATATTACTACGACAAATACGGAACAGCTCTTTACGGGATAAATAAGTTGTGCCTTTTAATGGAAAAACAACACAACCGTGGTCAGGATGGCGCAGGGGTGGCTTCTATTAAACTGGATACTAACCCCGGGACCGCTTACATTAATCGTCATCGCTCATCATCCAGCCGGGCCATACAGGAAATTTTTTCAAAAATAAATGCCCCGTTCAACAGTGTTTTTAAAAACAAACCCGAACGCGCAGGTGATACAGAATGGCTCAAAAAAAATATTGATTTTGCCGGTGAACTATTACTTGGACACTTACGCTATGCCACTTATGGAGGCAATAGCATTGAAAACTGCCATCCTTTCCTTCGTCAGAATAACTGGAAGACGCGCAATCTTGTTGTTGCCGGAAACTTCAATCTGACCAATGTAGACGAACTTTTCAATCAACTCGTTGATCTCGGACAACATCCGCGTGAAAAGACAGATACTGTTACAGTGATGGAAAAGATCGGACATTTTCTTGATGAAGAAAATGAACGTCTTTTCAAACAGTTCAAAAAGCAAGGCAATAATAAAGCGGCCATTTCAGAACTTATTGCTCAGAATATTGATATTGTAAGAATATTAAAGGACTCAAGTAAAAAATGGGATGGCGGTTATGCAATGGCCGGGATGTTTGGTCATGGTGACGCTTTTGTTTTGCGTGATCCTAATGGTATTCGCCCTGTATTTTATTATATTGATGATGAAGTAGCGGTTGTCACCTCTGAGCGACCTGTAATTCAAACGGCATTTAATGTTTCTATTGAAAAAATTAAAGAATTAACGCCGGGACACGCACTGATCATCAGAAAAAATGGAGAGACAGGCGAACACAGGATCATAAAAGAGGGCGTCAAAAAAGCCTGCTCTTTTGAACGGATTTATTTTTCACGTGGAAGTGATGCCTCTATTTACGAAGAGCGTAAAAGTCTTGGTTACAATCTGGCCGATCGAGTGCTTGCTTCAGTAAATCATAATATTGAGAATACAGTATTCTCATATATTCCGAATACTGCCGAGGTGGCTTTTATCGGACTTGTTGACGGAGTTAATAATTACCTCAACGACCTCAAAATAAAAAAAATAAAAGCAGCGAATGGGAAATTGAGTGATGAACAACTAAAAAAGATTTTATCTCAACGCCTTCGCATAGAAAAAATACCGATCAAAGATGCCAAATTACGGACATTTATTACCAATGACAGTGCGCGGGATGACATGGTTGCCCATGTTTATGATACTACATATGGTGTGGTGAAACGCGGAGTTGACAGCCTGGTAGTACTTGATGATTCAATAGTACGCGGAACCACATTAAAGCAAAGTATCATACGCATCTTAGATCGCCTTGGACCAAAAAAAATTGTTGTTGTTTCTTCAGCACCGCAAATACGTTATCCTGATTGTTACGGAATTAACATGTCGAAAATGGGGGAGTTTGTTGCTTTTGAAGCGGCGATCAAACTCCTGAAAGAGAATTACAAAGAGAACTTCATTGAAGAACTATATGAGCGCGCCAAAGCGCAGGAAGATCTGCCAAAAGAAAAAATCAAAAATATAGTGAAGGAGATTTATGCTCTTTTCAAATACGACCAGATCTCAGCTAAAATATCCGACTTGCTTCGTCCTGAGGGCCTAAATGCTGAACTTGAAATCATTTTTCAATCGATCAAGGGCCTGCACCAATCATGTCCTAACCATAAAGGCGACTGGTATTTTACGGGCGACTACCCTACTCCCGGCGGCAACAAAGTGGTGAACCGTGCTTTCATAAATTTTATGGAAGGGAAAAATGTGAGGGCTTATTAAAAGGTAATCAGTAATCGGTATTCGGTGTCGCCATCCTCAAACAACTCACTTCTTCTTATATAGCGGTACTGTAGAGCAAGGCTCCCCGTACATGATACTTTTGGCAACAGGGCGGAGTATGCGGGTAATCTCCACATAAGCTGATTCAGGAACCGGCAGGTTGCTGCAGCCTTTAATAACTATGCGCTGTTCTGCATAATCAGCAGGATTTATTTTCGAAAGTGCTTCAGTGTATAAAATTGTTTCAAGTGTTTTCAGATCACCAAACACTATTTTTTTTGCAAAAGGCTCTAAAACCGTTGCCAGCAGCATATATGCCCAGGTTGGAACTATCGCATCTGCTGTACAAACAATGGCAACAAATCTATCCTTGTATTTGCTCCAGTCTTCATTTTTTACAAATTCCCGAAAATCTTTTTCACGCAATATCAATCCCTCGAACAAATGCTCTTTCACATCCAGCAATAACCTTTCCCCCTTTGGATAATAATCCTCGAGGTTAAATTCAACCAGTCCGCTTTGTGCTACTTTATTTATTATAAAGCCCCTCTCCTTCTCTCCCCGAAGGGGAGAGTGAACATCCTTCATATTTTCTTCGTTTTGATCCATGTTTACAAACTCCTCCCCATTTGGGGAGGCCGGGTGGGGCCTACATAAACCCCAGCTCTACCTGCGCCACCTCTGTCATCATGCTTTTATCCCAGGGCGGCTCAAA
>JAEUTS010000081.1 GCA_016787005.1 Bacteroidia bacterium | reverse complement strand
TAAAGAACCTACATTATAATACGTATTGGCCTCTTTATCATATGGACCGGGAGCGTTTATAGAAGCGCTGGCCACACCTGCCATATATGCAGGCTCTTTACGTACCACTAAAGGCTTTGCCGGATCAATATAAATGAGATTTTTTTGCTTTATGAATTCAACCAATTGAGGAATGTGTTTTTCTATCGCCGTTTGAAATGAATCGCGATGAACATGCTTTGCCGACAAATGATCAATCATAAGCCTGATGGCAAATAATGAATCGCCCGGTACCGGCTTTTTTCCCATGTACTTGTTCCATAATTTTATCGACAACTGATACATCTCTTTATGCAATTCACTCTTGCGCTTCAATGCACGGTGGTATATTTCTTCTGCAGTTAAGCCAGATTGTATGTCGAATTGAAACTTTGGTTCGTATAATTCTTTCCCCAGGTGAAAGCTTCGGGGAGTATCATTCTTGAGATTTTTTAACCATTCAGCGTAATCCTTTATTGCTGTAACAGCTTTGGTAATTCGGCCTTCGTACTCCGATTTGGCTACCGCTTTAAATCTTGACCTTTTTATGGCATCAATCACCTCGGTCTCAAGTACAGGTATTGAATTTAGATTTTGTTCAATCGCAAGTTGGGTATGTTCAGCAGTGGGATTCTTAATGTGCTTTTTAGCAGCTTCGTAATATGCCGGTACATCTTTCAGGCGGTTGTAAATATTTATCAAACGCGCCTCCAGCTTTTCAGAACTTCCCGTGAGTAATTCGGAAATGCCGCTCACCACATTGTATTCAGAAGGATTCCATTCATAACTTTTAAATACATCGTTACCCCATATAATGTCCTTCAATTTGTTTTCTATCAAATAATAATCAGTTTTGTTATTCGAAGAAAGTGTATTTAAGTTAAATGCTTTCAATGAATCCAGGTTAGCGTGTGCAAATGCATTTTCCCTCGCACGCACCTCATCTGTGTGTACAACTGATACACCATCATATTTGTGGTACCCCATACCTGAGGCCCAATTCGGAAATACCTTCCACAGATTTTCAATAAACCTTGCTTTATAGGCATCAAATTGCTCATCAATATTACCTGTGATCTTTCCGACAGACTTATCACTTCCCTGTTGTCCACAAGCAGAGGCAAATAGTGCTCCAAGAACTATCAGTTTTAATTTTCTCATTTGTTTAGTAATTTATCCAAAGTTAAATAATTCAGCTAAACGCATATCCCTCTCATACTTTTATATCCCCGTTTATCATATAAAGTACAACAAACCCCGAACATTTTACTATTTTTGGTCATATTTTAAAATTAAAACTCATGAACCGTCTCATTTACCTTTTACCACTTTCGGCTATGATAGCCTGCGCAGGAAATAAAGAAGAAAAAAAGGAAGAAAGTCCTATTCAATATCCGCAAACAAAAAAAGTGGACACCTCTAACACCTATTTCGGAGCCACGATAGCCGACCCTTTCCGTTGGCTTGAAGATGATAACTCCGCCGAGACAGCCGAATGGGTGAAGGCTGAGAACAAGGTAACATTCGATTACCTATCAAAAATACCATACCGGGAAAAGATAAAAGAAAGACTCACAAAGGTTTGGAACTATACCCGTTGCGGAACTCCTTTTAAAGAAGGAAATTACACTTTCTTTTTTAAGAATGACGGGATTCAAAACCAAAGTGTATTATATGTGCAGGAAGGCGCTACAGGTGAACCCCATGTACTTATTGACCCGAATAAACTTTCAGCCGATGGAACTACAGCACTCAGCTCACCTGATCCCAGTAAAGATGGGAAAATGCTGGCATACATGCTGGCGCAGGC
>JAEUTS010000037.1 GCA_016787005.1 Bacteroidia bacterium | reverse complement strand
CATTAGTAACACGTTTGTAAATCTTCTTGTGAATAGTAAACGCCTGCTTTTGTGAATAATTAGAAAGAACTTTGGCTGCGCGACCTGTCGGAGCCAATAAAATCGATTTCTTTTGGATAGCCGGCAAGCCTTTTATAAGAGTACTTATAATAGTTGTTTTGCCTGTCCCTGCGTACCCCTTTAACACAAATACATTTGCAGATGCCGGATCAGTACAAAAACCGGAAATTTTATTGATGAATTCCGCCTGGCCGGGTGTCGGCTCATGGGGAAATTGTTTTAACAGTACTTGCTTAAATTCTTTGTCATTCACAAATGAAATAATATTGGATGCAGAAAATTAATCATAAAAAATGATTCTTTAATACATGGTAAGAGAAAACCCCGAACAGGGGTTTAATACTATAACCACCGATGAAATCGGTGGAAAACAATACCTGGATAATTAACACCCCGAGAGGGGTTGAATCTGCAATAAAGTAAATTACGCCTGGAATATTCAACCCCGTTGGGGTTGGACTATCCTTTGTTTATATTAATAACCCTGTGTTTCACACAGGGTTATTAATATTTAAGTCCTTCGGACTTTAGCCCTGACCCCTTAATGATGCTGGATTTTGAGCTGTTCCAAAAAAGCAGCTTTCCATTTTATATTCGTAATTTTGTCAACGCATGCTTACAGAGACCCATAATCGTATCTCACAGATATTAAGCCTCGTTGACGATTTATTTGACGAACGTCAGACAAAAGGTTATCGTTTGGCTATTCAATTAAGTTCAGACGGACTTTCGGCTGCTGTTTGGGATGATGTGTATAATAAAGTCCTCGCACTGGAGCGGTTTTCTTTTCAAAAAACATTCAATGCCAACACGCTATTATCGTTCGCAAATAGCGCTATCAAACAAAGCGCTATCCTGGGTTATCCTTATAAAAAAGTTTCATTATCCGTGGTAAATAACAGGTCAACACTTGTTCCAAATGCCTTGTTTGATGTCAATGAAAAAGATGCTTTGTTAAAATTCAATCATTCACTTGCTGATGGAGAGATAATTGCTATTGATAACTTACCCAATCTTGACGCTAAAAATATTTATGCATTACCAAAACCTATTGAGCAACAATTCAAAGAATTGTACTCGTCCCTGGCTATAACACATTATTCAAGTCCGCTCATTGAGCAGGTATTGCTAATCAATAAACATTCGGATACAGTGAATGTCGCAGTGAATGTCCGTTCAGAAGGGTTTGAAGCGCTTGTCCTTAATTCAGGTAAATTAATATTTTACAATACCTTCACCTGCCATACTGCCGAAGATTTTATTTACTACATATTATTTGTATTTGAACAATTGAAATTAAATCCGGAATCGGTAAAAGTTGAATTGTTCGGGGAGCTTGAAAAAAGTTCTGCGATCTATCAGCTGTTATATAAGTATATCCGCAACATAAAATTTGGTGACCGACCGGATGCCTTTGATTATAGTTTTAAAATAACGGCTTTGCCCAAACAATATTATTATAGTTTATTCAGCCAGTTTTTATACACCTGATCTATGCGTATTATAAGCGGAACACATAAGAGACAGGCATTTTATCCGCCAAAAAATTTGCCTGTTCGCCCCACAACGGATTTCGGAAAAGAAGCACTATTTAATATTTTAAATAATCGCATCGATTTTGAAGCCATAACAGCTCTTGATCTTTTCAGCGGAACAGGGAGTATAAGTTATGAACTGGCTTCGCGTGGATGTAAACAAATAACCGCAGTTGATGCCGACAGCAATTGTTATGCATTTATAAAAAGAACGGCCGGGGAATTTGTCTTTACCGGAATATCTGTCATTAAAAGTGATGTATTCAAATTTTTGAAAAGCGAAAGCAAGGCGTACGATCTTATTTTTGCTGACCCGCCCTATGAATTAAAGGAAACTATAGGTATTCCGGGGCTTATTTTCAGCCGAAACCTGCTAAAGCCCAATGGACTGCTAATAGTAGAACACCCCAAAGAACTTAGTTTTGAAACAACGGAACGGTTTTTGGAACAGCGTAATTACAGCAAAGTGAACTTTAGTATTTTTAGTAACGAACCTGTGTAATAAAATAAACACATGAAGAGAATTGCCTTATTCCCCGGCTCGTTCGACCCGATCACCATTGGCCACGAATCTATCATCAGGCGCGCATTACCGCTTTTCGATGAAATTATTATTGCTATTGGGATTAACTCAACCAAAAATTATTATCTGTCACTCGAAAAACGAAAAAGCCTTATTCAACAAGTGTTTGCCAAAGAGTCGCACATTAAAGTATTGAGTTATAAAGGCCTTACCGTTGATTTTTGCAAAAAAGTAAAGGCCAATTACATTTTACGGGGGTTGCGCACATCTGCCGATTTTGAATTTGAGCGGGGTATTGCGCAAATGAATAAGGCAATGGTGCATGATATTGAAACCATATTCATTTTATCAAACCCCGAACACTCTGCAATAAATTCCACTATTGTACGTGATATATTAAGGAACGGCGGAGATGTAAGCGCATTTATTCCAAAAGAAATTCAACTCAAATAACACACCCTGCAGAACCTCTCAGCCAACAGGCGAAGAGAAAACAAAGGTGTTCCGGCAATGAAATATTTTATTCCCATATCTATTATATGTTTCATGCTACCGGCTATAGTTGCACAAAACATTACTATCAGCGGCTATGCCCCCGGCTATAAAGGCCGTGAAATAACATTGTTCAGCTATGCCGACTACATTTCATATACAGAGATCCCTGTATCCGTGCAAACAGTAAGTGATAGCGGATTTTTTAATTTCAGCTTTCAGTCCGATGATATAAAACGGGTTATACTCCGGAGCGGGAAACAAAAAGCCAACATGTACGTTGAACCCATGCGTGACTATAAAGTTTTTTTCCCTTCCCGTGATACAATGCGCTTTCCAAATCCAAACATTGAACAATCTGTTGATCTTACTTTTGCTGTAACGGACACTACTGAAATAAACGCATTGGTGATCGATTACAATGAACATTTTGAGAACTTCTGGGCTGAAAACTACCAGTACTTTGTACAAAAAAAATCCCGTACCCGGCTTGATTCTTTTGAGCTTCAAATGCAAACACGTTATGCTGCGCTCAATAAACCGTATTTCAAATCATATATTAATTATAACATAGCCGAACTCGATCTGAATACATTTCAAAGTAAATTCGAACTGGCAAAAAAATATATTATCGGCAAGCCTGTACTGTATGATAATTTCGAATACATGAATTTCTTCAATAAATTTTTCAACCGATACCTGCAGCAATACACCTCCTCTGCAAATGGCCCGGCACTTATTGAACAAATAAATTCCAGACCAAGTTTTGAGGGATGCATGAACGTGTTGGCAGAAGATAAATATTTGAAGAATGATACTATTAGAGAACTTGTTCTCATAAAAGGACTTTCGGAATTATACTACTCCTCCGATTTTAAGCGCGAAAACGTGTTGTATATTTTGGAACGGATAGCAGCAACGACCAAAATAACTGCTCATCAGGTCGTGGCTTCTGATGTAATCAGGTCGTTTTCAAAACTTCAACCGGGTGCTTCTGCACCTGAATTTTCATTATTGGATAAAACGGGGAAGCCTGTTGCTCTTTCAGACTTTAAAGACAAGTATGTTTATATAACCTTTTGGGCTACGTGGTGTACCTCCTGCCTGCAGGAATTAAAATTAATTACGAACCTCAAAAAAAAGTATGGGGGAAAAATTATTTTTGTGAGCATTAATGTGGATGACGACCCAGCCTTAATGAAAAAATTTCTTGCAAAAAATCCAAAATGTGACTGGGTATTTTTGCATTATGGCAGTCAGAAAGAAGTGAAAGATAAATATGAGATAAAAAGTGTTCCCTCCTATTTTCTTGTTAATCCAATGGGAAATTTCATTCAGTCACCCGCGTTGCGGCCAACGCAAAGTATAGAATCCTCCTTTTGGGAGATCTCCAAAAAAAAATCAGGGAACAAAGGTCCCTGACTTAAGAATTATAAAAAGTGTGACTTATGAGTTTACCTCTTCAAGGCAGATCAATTCAAAGGGGATTTTAGATACAACACTGGCCAATCCGGCTCCCTGGTTCTTAAGATCTTCATCGTGTTCCATATAATACCATTTTACCCGAACACTGATGTTATTCCCGACAAACGTCTCAAGTATTGCAAACAATTCAACGAAACTACGGGCGGTAGCAGAATTGTAATAATCCATATGCATTTCAATAATAATCTCCTTACTAACCTTATTATTTACAAGGTGTTCATAGTAGTCCCTGAACCAAGCCAAAACCGGCTCATAAAATTTTTCTGAATCTTCAGTTCGTGATTCACCTGTTATAATAAATATTGACTTGTCAGGATCCAGATAAACTTTTGGAGAAGAATCCGTCGATTCAATAATTAGCTTTTGCATAACTATAAATAATTAGTTTCTATCAAATATAATAAACTCCCATTGAAATAACAACTTAAATGTCTGTTATCTATTGTATTAAGTTGCAGGATTAATCGTTGATTCGGTTTCCTGAACATCAGTATTGGCAGGCTTTTTAGGAAAGAATTGGCGCTGGAACAGCAAAATCATCAGTACGCCTACTGTAATTGAGCTGTCCGAAAAATTAAATACAGGCCTGAAAAAAATAAACTCTTCAGTGCCCCATATAGGGAACCACGTCGGGAAATGTCCCTCCACGATGGGAAAATAAAACATATCAACCACCTTTCCGTGCATAAGCCCTGCATACCCTCCTTCAGGAGGCATAAATTTTGCGACCTCATAATTGCTGTCACCAAATAAAACTCCATAAAAAACGCTATCAATTATATTGCCCAGAGCTCCGGCCAATATAAGAGATATGCTGATGATCAATCCAAAAGGCGCTTGTTGACGAACAAGGTCATACAAATACCAGACAATAGCAAATACTGCAAGAATACGAAATGAGGTTAAAAACAGTTTACCATAATTACCTGCAAACTCCATCCCAAAAGCCATTCCATTGTTCTCAGTAAAATGAATGATAAACCAGTTTCCGGCAACATGAAACTCCTCACCTAAAAAGAAATGAGTTTTAACATAAAATTTTATGGCCTGATCTACCAGTAAAACGAGGAACACTATGAGCAGGGGCTTCTTCATGCTAAACGTTCAATACATTGGACAACTCTAAAACAAAAAAGATTGCCAAATATAGCAACCTTTTGGGGTAATGAATTATTTATAATGAGGTAATCGGTAACCATTGTAATCGGTTATCGGTAAAAAACTGATTACCGGTAACCGATTACTGATTGCCTTGCAACTAAGCGTATTGCTGCATCTTACCCTCAATGCTGGTAGTAGCGTGTGGTACACTGCGCAGGCGCTCTTTAGGTATTAGCTTACCTGTTATACGGCAAATACCATAACTTTTATTCTCTATACGGATCAATGCATTTTGCAGGCTTTGAATATATTTTTCCTGACGCGAAGCCAATTGAGCCGTTTCTTCTTTGCTCATTACATC
>JAEUTS010000401.1 GCA_016787005.1 Bacteroidia bacterium | reverse complement strand
AACCTTGAAGAATACAAGCACGAAAACAATCATTGCCAGAAAAAAACATACGCGCCTTACGGAGAAAAGATTCTGATCCACATTTCAAATTTCAGGAAAGTAAAAAGAGTGGAGGATGTATTACGGGTATTTGATAAAGTGAGAAAAAAGATCCCGTCAAAACTGATTCTGATGGGCGATGGACCCGAAAGGCACAATATAGAACGCATATGCAGGGAACTGGATACCTGTGATGATATACGATCATTGGGCAAAGTGGTAAGTCCCGAAAAAATATTACCAATAGGCGACCTGTTCCTGCTGCCATCAGAAACAGAAAGCTTTGGGTTGGCCGCTCTCGAAGCTATGGCATCAAAAGTTCCTGTAATATCAACCAATACAGGCGGTTTGCCGGAAGTGAATAAACATGGCTATTCAGGATTTATGAGCAATGTTGGCGAGGTAAACGATATGGCAAAAAACGCTCTTTATATTTTAGAGGATGATACGCGCCTTAACCAATTCAAAGAAAACGCATATCTGCAGGCAAAAAAATTTGATATTTCGTTAATACTCCCGATGTATGAAAGACTATATGAGTCGCTGGTGAAAATTCCAAGTGCTATTTAAAATTCAATCAAACCAAAATTGTGTCATTCCGATCCCGCTTTTGGGCGGGAGAGGAATCTGGCATTTGAGGGAGGCATTGCTTGCACACAATCAGACCCTTCGCTTCGCTCAGGATAACACAAGTCAGGTTACCCACCTGCCTTCTTCGCCTTATATCCGATTGCAACAAGCAGTTTCAATATTTTATCACGGTGATCACCCTGTATCAGTATCATACCGTCCTTTACAGACCCCCCTCCTCCGCACTTTTGTTTTAGCATTTTACCCAATTCTTCCAGTTTTTCCTCTGCTCCGATAAAATCCGCAATTCGTGTAACTAATTTCCCTCCACCTTTGCGATCGAGGTATATTTTCAGATTTTGCTGCTGCACAGGCAATGTTGTGTCTGATGCGCCTTCATCATCCTCATGTCTGAAATCAGGATTGGTAGAATACACAAAACCTGATCGGTTTTCTTTGTTCTTGCTCATCACACTTTCAAACGGTAAATTGTTAACTTAAGACTACTATAAATTTTTACACAAAAGCTATTCAACAGTAATCTTTCCAATTTATAATATAAATTAAATCTCATTTTTTCAAATGACAAGTAAACATTTTTTCCAAACTCTTTCAACCTTTTCAAAAATCATTGCTTTATCAATTTGCCAGAATAAACGAAAGAATCCCCTATCACTTTATAAAAGTAAACACCATTCTCCCTTTCGGTCAGGTCAACAACACAATCGCCATTTAAATTCACAATCTTAAAAATTAATCGTCCTGATATGTCATATACTTCTATTAGATTATTCCTCTCGAAATTCTCAAAATAATACTGTCCTCTTCCCGGATTGGGAGAAACAAAATTGCTTAATGCTATTTTTTCTTTATTTATTGAATTTAATGTACAAAGCCCTTTCACCTGAACCGGAACATTACTATCTATGCTATCTCCGTTCCCCAGTTCACCGTTTGAATTCGACCCCCAAGCCCAAAGTGTGCCATTTTTTTTTATACAAAGTGAATGATACCCCTCACTTGAAATGGCCGTTACCCCAGCAAGATTACTTACCTGAACAGGAACATTTCTGGTTATGTTTGTACTATCCCCAAGTTCGCCAACATTATTCGCGCCCCATGCCCAAACTGTGCCGTTATTTTTCAATGCAATACTGTGCCACCCACCAGCTTCAATTGCCATGATACCAGTTAACGAATTTACCTGTACTGGTACATTACTACTCGTATTGTTTCCAGTACCAAGCTCACCACTGGAATTTAATCCCCATGCCCAAACAGTACTATCATTTTTTAGTGCAAGCGAGAAATTCGCTCCACCTGCAACCGCAATAATATCTGTTAAAGAATCTACCTGAACTGGAACATTCTCGAAAAATGTACTAGTTCCATTTCCAAGTTGACCATTAGTATTCCATCCCCATGCCCAAACAGTTCCATCACTTTTTACAGCGAGTGAATGTAATCCAGCTGCGGCAATACCTATGATGCCTTTAAGGGAACTTACTTGTACGGGGACATTGCTGGGTGTGTTTGTACCATCTCCAAGCTGACCGTTATTATTCTCACCCCAAGCCCAAACTGTACTATCTTTTTTCAGGGCAAGACTATGAAAACCTCCTCCTCTAATAGCAATGACACCTGTTAGAGAACTAACTTGTACGGGAACATTGCTATCGAACACATTCGATCCGTCACCAAGTTGACCATTAGCATTGATTCCCCAAGTCCATACCGTTCCAATATTATTAAGCGCAAGAGAATGTGCGTCTCCCGCTGCAATCGCTATGATGCCAGTAAGAGAATTGTTTTGTAAAGGAACAACACTATTAATATTGGTTCCATTTCCAAATTGGCCAAAAACATTACTACCCCAAATCATTAAGGTTTTATCATCACAAATTACCATAGAATGAGCCCCACCTGTAGCTATTGTTTGACTATACGAAAAAGCAACTGGTACTGAATTTGAAATCGCCAAAAGAAGCACATATGCATTGATTTTTTTAACCATGTTTTTGTTTTTATAATTGTTCACCGAAATACAAAATTACAATTTTCATTTGTAAACATTTTGCAACTAACTGTTTGTCATGTAGAATGCGTAATATATTCATGCCGTTTGATATTCCGAAGGGTTATGGCAAATTCATAGGTATATATTTATATATTGCTTCTTAAATATAGTTCTACAATGCAATAATTATCAATCACTCAACTTTCATTTTATTATGAATGAGGCGCGCATTATACGTTTGTATATAAGCCTTTAAATTGTTTTCTATTTCATGTTGGTCAGTTATTTTTCCATTCAGCAAATTCTTTTTCAGTAAACTATCCTTTTGATATTCATATAAACCTGTCGCCTTCTTTCCATCAAATTGCAATAAATACTTATCACTTATTAACTGGTAGATATCATTTATGTAATTCACATTATGACTTGTTTGAACAGAATCGAAATCACTTTGGCCGAAGGCAAAATAGGGTTTTGAGTAATTCAGGTAATCGAGGATACTCGGCATAATATCCGTCTGCTGTGTTAGAGTTGAACTAACGCCTTTTAACTTTTTCTCAGGATCGAAAAAAATAACGGGAATAGAATAAATACCAATATAATTACCATAATAACGTGATTCCGATATTCCCGTATGGTCTGCAGTGATCACAAATAGTGTATTATTATACCACTCTGCCCGTGCCGCTTTTTCAAAAAATTTTCGGAGAGAATGATCGGAATAACGAATACACCTGTTCATGCTCAGTCCTCCATCATTGAAAACAGTTTTATATTTATCAGGCACATGATAAGGGTGGTGAGATGAAAGCGTAAACAACGAAACAACAAAAGGCTGCCTCGTTGTATTTAATTGTTTAGCAAAGTACTGAAGATAGGGTTCATCCCAAATACCCCAGTGTCCGTCATAATCTTCTTCATTATTGTATTCGAATCGTCCGTAATAATTATCGAAACCGGCAATGCTGCAAAACTCTTTAAAGTTCATTGTTCCATTGGTACCTCCGTGATAAAAGGCAGAAGTATAACCTTCCTCTTTTAAAAGATTCGCAATGCTGTTAATTGTATTGGCGCCGTAAATAGAGCTCAGGTAAGGCTCATTCATCAATGTCGGGATACTTGCTAATACCGCGGGGATGCCTTCGGCCGATTTTTTGCCATTGGCAAATGCCTTATCAAACACCAATGATTCAGTCATCAGTGAATCCAGAAAAGGAGTATGCCCTTTCCCTTTATTGAAATAACCGATATATTCTTTCGAAAAACTTTCAAGAATAAGTATAACTACATTCTTCCGTTTAAATGGACCTGCTTTCGCTTTTCTATTGGGAGAATAAAGTGCTTTTAACTCCGCTTCATTGAAGTAATCTACTTCAATTATTTGGGGCAGATCGGCAGTTTTAATGATGGAAAAAGGCGTATTTAAAACCAATGGAATATTGTGAGCAGAGGTGTACTCAGCAGCAGTAACATTGTAGATTGGGATCAACTGAAAACCGCCACGAAACCCTATTATTGACAAGCCTGTAGCCAACAGCAGGGTGAACCCTCCCAACGCGTATTTTTTTAAAGGCCCAATTTGTATTTCCTCCACCGGAACATCAATTTTTTTATATCCTCTTGAAATCACAAAACACAAAATAATCCATATTACAAATACATACCAGAAATCGGTCAAAAAAACAGGAAACAGCTGGAACATATCATTCCCTGTTGCCATAAAAGAAAACACATCAAATGTGGTTCGTTTTAAGGTGAACCTGAAATAAGCCAGGTCGGCACAATTGGCAAGTACCGCAATTGAGTTTGTAATAATAAAAACATATTGTAAAATAGACCTGTACCATTCCTTTGACCGAAACGGCACAGGCAGCAGAAACAAAACAACAAACAATGCGTTGCACGCAATGATAGCCGAGACATCGAAGCGAAGTCCGAAAAAAAATAATTTTAAAAGTTCGGCAAAACTGAGGTCTGAAAAATAATTGAGGTAAAACAGGTAAAACAATAAGCGGCAAACAAAATAAACGACAAGCAATAGTGCCAGATACCTGGTCAGAGTGAGCAATTTGCTTATGTGAAAATTCATGAACTAAATTTAATGAAAAAGGCCACCCTTGTAAGAGTAGCCCTTTTTATATGTATTACCACTATAACTATGGCCGCGTAAGCGTCATTGTACAATTTTGTGTTCCGCTACCGTCTGTTGCAGTATAACTATATGTAATAGTTTTACCGTTACTTGAAACGGTCCCAGATCCGGAAAACAAAACACTACTAACCGTTTGTGATGGAATAGTAAAAGTTTGTCCGGTCGAACCAGAAATTGTTGCCGAAACCGTTAGTGGGGAAGCAAATGCACCAAAATCAACCATAGTTATATCAGCAGTATTTGATGAAGAAGCATTTATAGTTATGGTATAAGTTGAAGATGGGCTTGGTCCAGGAGAGCAAGAATCCTTACCACTCCATGTATTTGCAGCTAAAGAAGAATTAATGAATTTAACAATAACAGTCCTGGTCTGAACCGCTTCATTGCCAGCAGCATCTGCAACTTTGTACGTAATGGTATAAGACCCAGCTTTATTTTGGTCAACAGCTCCAGTTGTAGATACATTTAAAGTAATATCACCATCTTTATCATCACTTGCGGTTACTCCAGGATCAACGAATGCAGTTCCAAATATTACTGTTTCTGTAGATAACCCTTTTAAAGTTATAGTAGGAGATGTGGTGTCATCTTTCTTACAGCTTGTCATCAGCATTGTTCCACCAACAAACATGATAGTGGCTACAGCTATTAATTGCTTTTTCATTTTTGAATTTTTAAGTTTTGATTAATATTAAATATGATTACCCGCCCTAAAATTAGCATTTAATACTGAATTTCAAATATTTTTACTAAAGAAATCACCTTTATATGTATAAATAAATATACCTTTGTGCCCGGTTAACCAAAAAACACATAATCAATCATGAAAAAACTAATTTTATTTGCAGTAGCCGGAATGCTGGCATTTACTGCATGCGGACCTAGCGCCGAAGAAATAGCTAAAAAAGAACAAGCTACAAAAGATTCTATCGCTGCAGCACAGGCTGCAATTGAACAAGCCAAAGCTGATTCAATTGCCAAAGTTGAAGAAGAAGCGAAAGCAAAAGCTGCCGAATTGGAAAAAATGCAACAGGATTCTATAGCAAAAGCTGAAGAGGAAGCTAAAGCAAAAAAAGGGGCTAAATCAGCAAAAATAGCTCCTAAAAAGGAGGAAGTTAAACAAGCTCCTGTAGGTGGTGGAAGAAGGTAATTCAACCATCAAATTTTGGCAAAAAACACCTATTTATAGGTGTTTTTTGCATTATATGGCATTGTATTACAACTTTCACTTTCCGGCTTTACACTCAGGATTTCAACATTTTATTCAAATATTAGCTCAGAAATAAAAAAATCCAGTATATTTGGCGCCGGTTAACCAAAAAAACAATTAAATCAAATGAAAAAAGTATTGACACTAGTTGCATTTGCAGGAATGATATCATTCGTTGCATGTGGTCCAAGCGCAGAAGAAAAAGCTGCAATGGAAGCGAAAAAACAAGATTCGATTGCCGCAGTTGAAAAAGCGAAAGCTGATTCAGTTGCTGCTGTACAAGCTGCTGAACAAGCGAAAGCTGATTCTGCTGCTGCTGCAGCTGCTGCACAAGCGAAAGCTGATTCTGCTGCTGCTGCTGAAGCTGCTAAAAAAGGTGGA
>JAEUTS010000345.1 GCA_016787005.1 Bacteroidia bacterium | reverse complement strand
GGGCTTGGGTATTTATGGGGTGTACGACAAAAATCCCTCTTTGTGTTGGTGGCACGCAAAGACGCAAAGCTCTCCAAGAAAAATATTTGAAATTATCTCATTTAAAGCATTTGCGGTCTTGGCGCCCCATGCCTACCGGCAGGCAGGTTTGCATGAAAAAATAAAAAGGAAATTTGTCGTACACCATATTGTATGAAAGTAGGATTCGATTGCCAATAGAAATATTCCTCTTTTTCACTACCTTTATATACTTAAAAGTATCTGCAATGACAACAATGATCGTAAACATACCTGAAAAGGAAAAATCGTTTTTCCTGGCCTTATTTAAAAAATTCCACTTAAAATCTAAGGTTTTATCCACTGACGATAAAGAAGATATATGGTTCGCAAAAATGATAGATGAAGCCGAACGTGAAGGCGGTGAAGTTTCAGAACAGGAAATTTTAAAACTGTTGAAACGGAATGGAGCTAAGATTTAGACCAAAATTTAAGCGGGACCTGCTTAAACTAAAAGGGAAGCCAAAGTTGAATGAAAAGATTTACACTATCATCAAACAAATCAGATCTGCCCGCACCATTTCGGATATCCCGGGCCACAAAGCACTTGACGAATATAAAATCCGTTTCAGAATAAAAATAAAGATCAGCGAAAAAGAGAACTACAGGCTGGGATTCATTTTAAATAATAATACCATTTGGGCAGAAAGAATATTATCACGTGCCGACTTTTATAAATTTTACAGGAGGTAAATATTTGCCAAATTTAATCAAGCCTGACATTTATCAGACTTGTCCATCCACAATGGAGAGATATGTCTGACTGCGTCAGGGGTATAAGAGAGTTATTTCCCACCAGCCATTTCAATCGTACAGCTAACCGGAAAATGATCCGAAAGCTTCTCAGGAATAATGCTAAAATCTCTTGCGACCAAAGAACGGCTGCATAAAATATAATCTATACGCAAAAACGGAATCTTTCCGGCATATGTTACACCAAAACCATTACCACTTTCCGTGAAAGCATCTTTAAGCTTACCTCTAATCGTTCTGTAGGTATACGATGATGGCGTATCGTTAAGATCGGCGCACACAATTACAGGGTATCTGCATTTGCTTATATGCTTTGCTATCACATCAGCCTGAACGGCCCGCTTTGAGAAAGCGTAAAACAAACGCTTTAAAATATTTCCCGCTTCCTGTTCGTAAACTTCTTTGGTTTCAAAATAATTTGTGTCTGTATAATATATGGTTGATAAGTGAACAGACTGAAGGTGCATGTTATAAACACGAACGGTGTCAGAATCTATCTTAATGTCAGTATAAATACAGGCATTCATATGCTCTGTAAAAATGTCAACCGTACCCTTGTTTACAATAGGGTAAGTTGTAAATGTAGCCAGGCCATAATGATGCTTTCCTGAAGCCGTTGCCATATACTCAACATGATAATTCTTTGCCTTTTGAAATTCACGAAGTGTATCAAGTGTATTGAAAGTACCCAGCTCATTCGCGTAAAACTCCTGGAAACACAAAATGTCTGGTGATGCGACCTTCACTATGTCGAATATTTTATTGCGTGTCTCGGTGTTATGCGGCCAGTTATACAAATCAAACAAGCGGACGTTATAAGACATTATTTTTATTTTATTACCGGCACTTCCCTTGCCTGAGTTGACACTTATAGTCCAATGATCAGATATCATAGGCCAGCCTGCAAGTATTACTACAAGTGATATCACAAACTGTTTCTTCCAACGCGCAATCCAATAAATTACCAACACACAATTAATAACAAACAAAACAGGAAAAGCCAATCCGAAATAAGCGATGAATGTAAAATTCTGAGGACTGATGAAGGGAG
>JAEUTS010000304.1 GCA_016787005.1 Bacteroidia bacterium | reverse complement strand
GGGCCGCTAAGCTTCGTTACACTATGTTAAAATATGAACGACTCAGCTTTTAATTACAGGCTTAACCAAAACTGTAGATGCCTCTTTTTTCCGCAAACTTAATAAATAACCTGAAACAAAAATGGCAATGGGATCGCCCATCGGAGCGATATTATCCACGACAATAGTTTCACCCGGGATGCAGCCCATCTCTAATAGTTTTAAGGACATTTCACTATCGGTAAACGAATCAATGACAGCTCTCTCGCCCAATTTCATATTTGCCAAAGTATATGTGTCCCCCTGCTTCACTCTTTAGCTAAATTATTCATTTAAAAAGTAATGTATATACCCTGAATTAGGTATTTGGTTATTGTTGATTGTAGTAGGTTAAAGAACTGACAACCAATAACCGACAATAATTTTATCCCCTTACATATGCGGACAATCGCAACTTTTAGGAGTCCTGGAGTGCTTCACCTTTGAAGAGGTATTACACGCAATAAAAAAGCAACAAACCAGTATTATGATAAGTCTTCGTAATCCAATTATTTTTATTCTGAGGTCCATCCCATCAACTCCTATCTAAGATACCAAATTATTAGCTATTTTTAAGCAATTATTGCCATAAGTATGAATCTACTGTATCATTTCGGGAAATATTACCTGCTGATCAAGCGTACTTTTCATAAACCCGAAAAATATTCTATTTACTATAAACAGTTGATGAGTGAGATCAATTCAATAGGCATAGGTTCACTCGGAATTGCGGCAATTATTTCTGTATTTATGGGTGCGGTTATTACCATTCAATCCTCATTTAACTTCACCAGTGCCTGGATCCCCCTTTATGCTGTTGGTTTAGCTACCCGCCAGGGTATTGTACTGGAATTTGCACCAACTATTATAAGCCTGATCTTAGCAGGTAAGGTCGGTTCAAATATTGCCTCTGAGATAGGAACAATGCGCGTTACAGAACAAATTGACGCATTGGAAGTAATGGGAATTAACTCAGCGAGCTACCTCATTATGCCCAAAGTGCTGGCAGCAGTTTTCATTAATCCTTTTATTATTCTGATAAGTATGTTTTTAGGAATATTTGGCGGATGGCTCTTCGGGATAATTACAGGGGTGGTTTCCTCATATGAATATGTTTACGGTATACAATATCAGTTCAAGCCTTTTGGAGTTACCTATGCATTGATAAAAACAGTGGTATTTGCTTTTATTATTACATCTGTATCTTCATATCATGGCTATTATACAAAAGGTGGCGCGCTTGAAGTGGGACGGGCGAGTACAAAGGCGGTGGTATACAGCAGTATTTTGATCCTCGTATTTAATTTTCTACTTACCCAATTATTAATGTCGTGATCCAGACGCACAACATATCCAAATCTTTTGGCGACAGACATGTCCTTAAAAATGTTTCATTTGACCTTGAACCCGGGAAATGCAATCTTATAATTGGCGAAAGCGGATCCGGAAAAACTGTATTTACCAAATGTATGGTCGGCTTGCTTAAAGTTGATTCCGGCGAAGTACT
>JAEUTS010000392.1 GCA_016787005.1 Bacteroidia bacterium | reverse complement strand
AATGAAGCTTTCCATTTCAACCAGCCGGTCGGCCAGCTGAACATTATCGGAATCGGTTTTACTTTCCAGCTGAATATTCTGGGTAGCCAGCTGAAGCGCACACATAGCAAGCAAATCGCGTTTATCACTTACTACATATGTTTCCTTTAATGCTTTTATTTTATCATTAATCAACCGCGCAGCTTTAACAATAACCTGCTCATCTTCGGGCTTTACCTTTACCGGGTAAGAATTGCCTGCGATTGATATTGATATGGACGTTTCTTTCATTACACTATCCCGCTTAATAGCGGAAATCTACTTATTCAAAAGAGCTATGCATTTATCTATTTCCCGCACCAGCTCATTAATTTTCAACTTTACATCAGTTGTTTGTTCGGTACTTTTATTTAAAGTTAACGCGAGTTTCACTTTTATCGAATCTTCCTCAAGTTTCTTTAAAGCTTCCTCCCGCTCACTTATTTTTTTTATTAATGCCTGCTTTTCAGCAAGTATTTTTTTATTGTCATCCTTAAGCTTGCTGTGCAAATGTACTAATTTTTCAATTTTAGAATGAAGACTGTCAGATATTAAAGTTAAATCTTTCATGAGTTAATACTAAGTACTGTTAACCAGCCTTTTAATCCCCCCTATAATCGCTGAAGAGGATAAGTGTAGTTGATTTAATTCCACACAACTTATCGAAAATTCGGACTCAGAACTTGCTACGGGCTTTACCCCTTGATTCAAATGTAATATTTTTTTTAATGCTCAGTACTTATAAGCCACTACTTGTTGAAATTTTTACTTTATACCCTGATCGTTGATAGTATTTCTATGGTAATTTTAGCTTTTATGCTCAAAATAATTTCTGCTCTTGTTATCGGTATGTTCAGCCAATTTGGATTGGGACAGGAGCAATTCCCGAAAAAATATTTCAGGTCGCCGATTGACACAACGATAGTACTGGCAGGTAATTTTGCCGAGCTGCGTCCCAACCATTTTCACGGTGGATTGGATATTAAAACCGGGAATCGGGAAGGAATGTCTATCCGCGCAGTAGCTGATGGTTATGTTTCAAGAATAAAAGTTTCAACATATGGATATGGTAAAGCACTATATATAACACACCCTAATGGCTATGTTTCGGTTTATGCTCACCTGCAATCTTTTAATGATACAATAGGGTCGTTTGTTAAAAAACAACAGTACTCACAAAAAAATTTTGAAGTGGAGCTTATTCCCCAAAAAGGTGAGTTCCCTATCAGGCAGGGTGATATTATTGCTCTTTCAGGAAATACAGGGCATTCAGGAGGCCCTCATCTTCATTTTGAAATACGCGATGAAAAGACAGAAAAGACCATCAACCCTCTTTTGTTCGGTTTGCCTGTAAAAGATAATATTAAACCTCAAGTGCGGGAAATCAAAATCTACCCTGCTGATGAAAATGCTTTAATCAATGGAAAAAACAAAGCCACTTCATATTCTGTAAAGGCAACTAAAAATGGGTATAAGCTTGCCGGTACAGATACAATAACCGTCACAGGTAACATATACTTTGGATTTGAGGGATTTGACACAGAATCATCTAAAGGAGGCAAGAATGGCATCTATTCAGCGGAATTGCAATTGAACAAGAAGCGCCTGTATTCTCATGAAATGAATGTGATCGGGTTTGATGAAACCCGTTGTATAAATTCATTTATCGATTATCCCTACAACAGGAACTCTGGCAACTTCATCCAGCGAAGTTTTGTTGAACCAAACAATAAGCTTGGAATTTATAAAGATGTTGTGAATAAAGGAGTAGTATTCTTCAACGCAGACAGCCTCCATCAGATAAAATATATTATAAAGGATATCTTTGGAAATACATCCGTTGTAGAGTTTCTGGTCAGGTCGAAACGAAACAACAATTCTTCGATAAAAGCGACAGAAAAAAAGGATCCCGCTACAATACTTGACTGCAGGGAAGCCAACAAATTTGCCTCCGAAGGCGTTCAGATAGATCTCCCTGCAGATATTTTATATGATGATGTTGATTTTAAATACAACAGTACAAAGGCCAATATCCCCGGTTGCTATTCAGACATATATCACATTCATACAGCCGATGTACCTGTACATGATTTTTTCACAATTTCGATTACACCTCAACTGGTTAGCGACTCATTAAAAAAACACATCGTACTTGCAAGGATAAACAAAAAAGGTAAAAAGGAATTTGCAGGAGGAGAATGGCAAAACGGAGTTGTTACCGCCAAAGTAAAAGAGTTTGGCGATTATGTTGTAGTATCAGATACTATTCCTCCATCAATAAAACCTGTTGATGTCAGTCCGGGCAAAAACATCAGTAAACAAAAAAGGATTACGCTGAAAGTGAGCGACAATTTTTCCGGCATTAAACACTTCGAAGGATCTGTTGATGGTAATTGGGTTTTAATGGAATACGAACACAAAAAAAACATCCTCTGCTATACTATTGATTCGACAAAGCAATATTCACCTTTTGACACCAAAAGCAAATCGCATTTGTTTAAATTAAAGGTGAGCGATGGTGCCGGAAATGTACAAACATATAGTGTTACACTTTCAAAATAGATCGTGCAAAAAATATTTAAAAATTTAAAAGTAGTTGAGTTGGCTAATGTTTTAGCCGGTCCTTCCGTAGGCATGTTTTTTGCCGAACTCGGAGCTGATGTTATAAAAATTGAGAACAGGTTGACCAATGGCGACATAACGCGCGCCTGGAAATTACCGGGTGAATCTCCCAAAGCACCTCTATCGGCTTATTACGCCTCGGTTAACTGGGGCAAAAGATCTATCCTGCTTGATTTATCCTCCACAAAGGATAAAAAGAAAGCCATTGAATTACTCAGAGCCGCTGATATAGTAATTGCCAATTACAAGAACGGGGATGCTAAAAAGCTTGGGATGGATTATACCTCAATCAAAAAAATAAATCCAAAGATCATTTATGCACATATCTCGGGTTTCGGCTCCAAAGATAAACGTGTTGCATTCGATCTTGTATTGCAGGCAGAAACCGGATTTTTATCCATGAATGGAACTTCAACAAGTGGCCCGGTTAAGTTACCTGTTGCTTTAATTGACATTTTAGCAGGTCACCAACTCAAAGAGGCTGTACTTATAGCCCTTCTAAACCGATCTAAAACAGGAAAGGGCGCATATGTTGAAACATCACTGTATGGATCAGCCATTGCTTCGTTGGCAAATCAGGGGACAAACTGGTTATTGGCGAAACATATTCCAAAACCAATGGGAACCCTGCATCCCAATATCGCACCTTATGGAGAAATTGTCACTTGTAAAGACAACAAACAGATCGTTTTAGCAATAGGTACCGACAAGCAGTTTTCAGCGCTTTGCATCGCATTAAACGCGGGTTACATATTTAAAGATAAAAGATTCAGTACTAATTCAATGCGGGTGAAAAACAGGAGTGCTCTATTAAAAATATTACAAAAAAAATTTTCCGGGCATAACGCTAAACCGATATTAACTATACTTAAAGCCAAACAGGTACCAATGGCAGAAATAAAAAATATCAAGGATGTATTCTTAAGCCCGGTTGCAAAAAAAATGATACTAAAAAGGGCAAATAAAAACATTGGATTGAAAACTGTAGCGTTTAAAATAGCAGTAAACAAGTGATGCTGAATAAATACTTACCCTAAAACAGAGTTTTTTTGTAGGTTTTTGAGATTATTTTAATATTTTTGTTCGGCCTTATAAGCAAATGTTAATCAATACGATATGAGGAAAATAGTTCTCGTACTTTTAATTCTTATACCTACGCTAATTTTTGCCCAAAGACGCAATAGGTATAAATACGAATGGATCGGAGGGGTCGGGATGACAAACTTTCTTGGCGATCTTGGAGGAGCTAATCAGGTAGGAACGCATTTTATCAGAGACTGGGAATGGGCTGCCACAAGACCTTCTTTTACCGGTGGTTTACGGTATAAAAACTCAAGGTATTTTGCCTTTAAGGGAGCATTATCATTTGCCATGTTATACGGAAATGATAACCTGACACAAGAACCTATTCGCCGTAACAGAAATATAAATTTCCGATCACCGGTAATCGAATTATCTACCCAGGCTGAATTCTTTGTTAACAAGGAAAAACAAGGTAGTTTATATAGAATTAAAAACGCAAAAGGGGCCAGAAAATTAGATCTTCAAGGGTATCTTTTCGCCGGTGTAGGCTTTTTATGGTTTAACCCGCAGGGACAATATAAAGGCTCGTGGGTAAACTTGAGGAAGTTAAGCACAGAAGGGCAGGGATTGCCTGGAGGTCCTAAAAAGTACTCCCCGTTTACCATGTCTTTTCCGTTCGGAGTTGGTGGTAAATATGGTTTGGATAATAAATGGAGCATAGGATTGGAAATTGGCCTTCATTATACTCTTAGTGATTATCTTGATGATGTGAGCGGGGTGTATTATGATAACAGCAAAATATTACAATCTAAGGGAACAGCTGCCGCTTATCTGGCCGATCCACAATTAGGAAATATTCCTTCTCAAAGTTATACAGGTCAGGAACGTGGGCACTCCGACCATGCTGATGCCTTTATGTTTGCTGTTGTGAACGCTAATTACAAGGTTATGTATAGGAAGAGAACCAGGTCTAAGTTCTAATATTTTACAATGTATAATAAGGATTTACGCCTGCTATTGTCTTTTAGGCTGATCAGTAAATAAACTCTCCAAACGCAGATCGAATTGTAAGTTTTTTAGCTGAAGCAGCTTCTACCCTTCCAACAATCTGTGCATCCACATTGAATGACTTTGAAATGGCAATAATATCATCGGCAATGGCTGCAGGAACATACAACTCCATACGATGGCCCATATTAAACACTTTGTACATCTCTTTCCAATCTGTTTTACTTTGCTCCTGTATAAGTTTGAACAAATACGGAAGAGGAAATAAATTATCTTTTATTACATGTACTTTATCAACAAAATGAAGCACTTTAGTTTGAGCACCTCCGCTGCAATGCACCATACCATTAATTTGATTACGGTATTTATCAAGTATCTTTTTAATTATGGGCGCATAAGTACGGGTTGGAGAAAGAACAAGCTTGCCGGCTGTAACATTAATATTCTGGCTCATGTTTTCCGACTTCCAGCTTCCGACTTCTATCTTATCTGTTAATTTTATTTTGCCTGAATAAACCAGTTGAAGCGGAATACTACCATCAAAGCTCTCGGGATATTTTTTCGCAACATCCTTTTCAAACACATCATGGCGGGCAGAAGTCAATCCATTGCTTCCCATTCCCCCGTTATATTCATTTTCGTAAAGTGCTTGTCCGGATGAAGCCAGGCCAACGATCACATTACCGGCCACAATACGACTGTTATCAATAACATCAGTGCGCTTCATACGACACACCACAGTAGAGTCAACAATAAGTGTGCGCACCAGGTCACCTACATCAGCCGTTTCGCCACCTGTCGAATAGATACCTATTCCGTGATCACGCAACTCTTTTAACATTTCTTCCGTACCATTTATGATGGCAGATATCACTTCACCGGGTATTAAATTTTTATTCCTGCCAATGGTTGAGGATAATAAAATATTGTCGGTAGCACCAACACAAAGCAGGTCATCGGTATTCATTACAATTGCATCCTGAGCTATTCCGCGCCAAACACTCATGTCGCCTGTTTCTTTCCAGTACACATAAGCCAAAGATGACTTCGTTCCGGCCCCATCCGCATGCATTACAATGCAATAGTCTTTATCACCCGACAAAAAATCGGGAACAATTTTACAGAAGGCTTTCGGGAAAAGTCCTTTATCAATTTTCGCAATGGCATTGTGTACATCGTCCTTCGATGCCGACACTCCACGCAGATCGTAACGGGATTGACCAGACATAGGCTATAAATGAACCACTAAGTTAAGGATTTGAGGGAAACTGTTGCAGGGTGTTTGTTGTGAGGCAAAACTGAGAAAACGGCCAAAAACCTGACTGATTAAGAATTCTCAGTGACTTTTTTCTTTAAAAATGCCTGGGTAATGATCCGTTGATTGACCTCATGGAGCCCCAACCGTAATATTAATGCTACAGTTATTCTTATCCTTAATGTTTATAATGTATGTCCCCGGACATAGCTGATTTTTATACCTGTTCACATATCCTGCCGGTGATGACCATGAATACGTATAAGGAAAAGTTCCTCCCGTGGCTGCAACCATTACCCATTCTTTGCAACCGCAAGCTGTGCAATTAGCTGTGCCTTTGGTAAATTGTCCGTTTAAAGGCGATGGGGAAACTATTGTGACAGTAGCTGTAACGCTGCAGCCTCCTGCATCACGAACAGTAACGGTGTATGTATTGGGTGCAAGGCCGGTAAGAGTGGAAACCCCTGCTGTTCCATTGCTCCAGGAATAAGTAAGCGCACCACTTCCGCCCGAAGCCGACACTGTCGCTGATCCATTGTTGTTCCCGCTGCATGTGGCCGGAGTGCCTGTTAAACTGTTAATTGCAGGGGCAGCACTGCTGCCAATGACAACAGTAGCTGTTTTTGTACAACTCTTGGCATCGGTTGCAGTTACGGTATATGTTCCGGGTGAAAGTCCGGTGGCTGTTTGACCCGAGACACCATTACTCCAGGTGTAAACAAAAGATCCTGTACCTCCACCGGCATTAGCCACAGCGCTTCCTAAAGGATTTCCGCATGAAGCGGAAGTTGGTGTAATACTTACTGTAACAGCCGGCGGCTGAGTAATTGTGACCGAACTTATGGATAAACACCCTAAAGCATCTCTCGTTGTAACGGTATAAGTGCCCTGTGCAAGGCCGCTGGCTGTCTGCGTTGAAGCGCCACTACTCCAGGAATACGTATATGGAGTTGTCCCTCCGCTAACGCTTCCTGAAACTACGCCATCATTTCCGCCGGTGCAGCTCACATTTGCAACTACTGTTGAAGTGGTACTTGTACCTCCAGTATTGGTAACTACGGCAACTGAGGTCATGCTACAGGGTTTGGCATCCGTTACTGTTATTGTATAAGTTCCTGCGGACAATGAAGTTATCGTACGCGCACTGCTTCCTGTGCTCCAGCTGTATACTTTTGTACCAGTACCTCCCGATACTGTAACGGACGCAGAACCGGTATTTGAACCGCAAGGCGTTGCAACCGGAGCAACTGTAAGTGTCATTCCGGACGGATCATTTATCGTTACTGACCTGGTATCGGTGCAACCATTCTTGTCGGTCACAGTAAGAGTATAAATTCCGGCTGAGAGGCCTGTTGGATTTGCATTCGTTCGACCATTACTCCAACTATAGGTGTAGGGAGTTGTTCCGCTTGAAACAAAAGAAGTCGCATTCCCGTTACTATATCCTTTGCAGGTAGGATTGTTCTTACTTATTGTACTTATAGCAGGAGATGGCACCTGACTTACGACCGCCGTGGTTATTACACGGCAGCCAGTACCATCTCTAACTGTAACAGTGTAAGTTCCGGGGTTAAGACCCGACTGAGATTGCGTTGTTCCGCCATTACTCCAGCTGTATGTTACAGAACCGGTCGCGCCCGAAACGGTTACTGAAACGGTTCCTATATTCGAGGCCCCGCAAGGGATTGTAGAACCTGTTGTAGTCAGAGTCATACCCGGAGGAGGTTGCGTAATAGTTATACCGGCGGTTTTTGTACAGCCTATATTATCAGTAACGGTAACTGTATATGTTCCGGCAGTAAGTCCGTTAGCTGAAGCTGAAAGCCCTCCCGCGGGAGACCAGACATAGATATAGGGTGATCTTCCGCCGGTTGCGCTCACTATGGCACTGCCATCGGCATAACCGGGACATGAAATATTTGATCCATTGATAGTAGTACTCAGAGGAGTATATTGTGTCACAACAACAACAGATGTTCCTGTACATGAACCCGAATCACTTACTGTAACAGTATATGTTCCTGCTGCGGGGTTTGCAATTGTTGCCGATGTTCCGCCAGAGGGAGACCATGTATAATTATACGGACCTACTCCACCATTCGGAGACACTGTAACGCTCCCGTTTGATGTGCCGCTGCAATTAGGAGTACCCTTTGCAATAATCGGTGCTAAATTTCCTCCCGCCACTGATAAAATCTTTACGGAATCAATAACAGTCGCGCATGAACCTTGTGTCCTCACTTGTACCGTATAAGTACCGGGAGTTAATCCTGTGGCTGTTTGTGAGGTTTGTCCGGTTGGATTCCAAAGGTATGAATAAGGCGGACTGCAAAAGCTTGGATTCGCGGTAGCTGTTCCAAGTGAGCAGGTTCCGGCATCAGTATGTGTTATGTTTACAAGGTTTGTACAAGTAAGCGCATTGAATTGCACAACAAATCCCTGCCCCACCGTACCCATAGTGCCCCAGTTTGAAGTGGAAGCTGTAGCGCCGCAAGCTGATACTATTCCATTATTGATCTTAACATCGAATGTAATATTCGCTGCACCGACATTATAGGAACCCAACGAATTTAAATTCGCGTCATAAAAATAAACCGCTCCTTTTGATCCCACATATACATTACCACATAATATATCAACGGCAATACCTGAATTAATATTCGGACCCGTGCTAACTCCTCCGGGAATGGTAACTCTTTTTATAAGGACTCCATTACTGAGGTTTCGTTGATCCAATGAAACACCATCAGTGGTATAAAGGTAACTGCAGCCGGCCGCGACACCATTCGTACCAAGAGAATTAGGCATATGTTCACTAAAATCAACATACGAATAATTTGTATTGATAGACCATAATAATGAAACAGAAGCTCCCGTAATCTGGAAACACAACAACCTGTTGTGAGGACCAGATGTTGGTGTATAAGTAGTGGCTGTAACGTTACTATCGGCCGCAAGCGCGTAATAATATCCATTGGGCGCTACAGTTCCTGCATAAATCTCACCAATAGTATTGTCTCTTGTAACAGCTCCGAGCGTTCCATTTGCAGGATTCATAACAGCGGCCTGAGCAGTGTTACCCGGATTAGCGGCACATCCACCCTGTATAAGTGTGGAGTAATTACAGGAGTATGCCAGGTTCCATGTCTCAAAAATGTCGTTATTCGTTCCCGCTCCGCAATAAAAATAATTTCTTACTCCGCCGGTATTTACACTCACCATTCCATACTGATTTCCACCGCAAACCCCGAATGCCGCTGAAGCCTGGTAATGGGTTGCCACGTAACTGTCACCGGCAGGACTGACAACCAGATCGGAAACGGAATAATCACTGTTTCCACCCTGGTACTCGGTTAACTGATAGGTCCAGGCCAGCACACCTGCATTTGTATACTTTTGAATGAACTGACGAAGGTTCCAGCCCGCAGAGGCATAGGCACCCAATATGTAAACATTATTAGCCGCATCAACACCAAGATCAACCGGAGCGAAACTCCCTGTAGTGGGCGATACAAGCCAGGGGTCGATCACCAGAGGCTGCTCGGTGTTAAATTCTGCCAACGCGAATGATACCTCATTGTCGTCCAGCTTCTGAAATGAAGAATTAACCTTTTTGTCTCCCTGGAAACTTACAGGAGCATGATCTATAATATCTCCCATGGGAGTTGCGATATGAAGGGCACCGGAATTGTCAAGCTTCAATCCATCAATCCCCGAGTAATGCATAATAAAAATGGAAGGGTCGGTCCCTGCCTTTACATGAATGGAATATTCAATTCCTCTTCTTTCGTTTCCTTTTTCATCGTGAAATTTAAATTCTACATCAACTCCCGGGTAAACATCGTGATACAGAAGTTTACGATAGCCTTTTATGCGCCCAAAATCTCCGCCTCCAAAATAAAATGGCGTTTCCTCTATGGCTTCAATTCGCGGATGAGGGTTCGCATTCTTCCAATCGATAATAATGTTATGGTATGTGACGCTTGTTTTTCCTTCCCGCTCCTCTTCCATTTCGGGTTGATCCATTTTTTCCCATTCTTCTCCTTTCAACTCACCTTTGTATTCCGACTGCTCCAAAGAATAAATGAATCCCCGTTCAGTGAATAATATTGTTGCACCATTATATAAACACCCGTAAAGTACTTCATCGTTATTAACAGGGTTTTTATACTGACCTTTGTTTTGTTCAAATGCCTTTATATTTCCGGGAAGGTTTTCGGCATGTGTGACCCAATTTACTGCGACATTTTGAGAACGGCCAATTGATGGTATTTTATTTAAGCTGTGATTTATGGCATTACCCGGCAACGCAGAATTGCGAGAGTGGAATATACCATTGTTTTGAACTACTGAAGTACCTGTTTTGTTTTGAGCATACCCGGAAAAAAACATCACCAATAGAAAAACCAAACCTTTGAATTTCAAAAGATGCCATAGCCTATCCGCCTTTTTTAAAGCTGTAATCATTAGAGTCAATATAAAACGCTATTCCTGCCGGTTATACGCGTAAAATTACTCATTAAAAGACGTAAAGACAAGCTCTGTTCCTTACTGAAATGGCAGATTTTTACCAATTTTCAATTACTTTTGATTTCTTATTAAACAAACCTATGAACAGTTCAAATTCAAGCAATCGCGGACATATACTTTTAATTATTGTTGCTGCGCTTGGCTATTTTGTAGACATATATGACCTGGTACTATTTAATGTGGT
>JAEUTS010000290.1 GCA_016787005.1 Bacteroidia bacterium | reverse complement strand
TGTTACATTAGTTTTCCCACCTCTTATTGCCTGCAAACTTTCGGTGCCAAACATTTGAGAGTATCCGGCTTGTAATACTGCAGTAGGAGCCAGAGTATAAGTAAATATAAAATCAAGTTCAGTTCCTAAATTTGCATTCATTGCAATATACTTTCCCGATTTCACCAGTTCTTTTGCATTAACTATGTCCGAGGCCGCACTAAACATATGCGCATCCGCGGTAAACCACCATTTTTCAGTTTTGTATTTGAGTCTAAACCATATATCCTGTAGTCCTACACTATTAATATGATTCCCAACATAGAAATAATCCATGTAACCATTGAATGCATGGTTTGTTCCAAACAGAGGGTTGAAAGAATGGTTAACAATTTTATATGCTTTGGTTGTATCGGTCTGACTTTGACCAGATTGCAACTCATAGCCCAATGTAGCTGACACTTTTGGAGTTATTGAGTAGGACACATCTGCTCCTGCAAGATAAGCCTGCATATCCTTTAATGCGTTGTCTACTCCACCCATGTAATATCCTTTTCCAACCACACTTAGTTTCCCTGATTTATATTGAATATGCGGCCCGGTCATAAAACTATACCTTGAAACACTATTTGTCACAGAAGACTGCTGTCCGTTTGTAAGAGCCAGGTAGCTTAATTCAATTTTCGGCCATTTTTTGTTTAGCCATAAATATTGCATGGCTTTATAACTGCTTGCAATAGTATATTTGGTTGTTTTAAGTTGTTCCATATCCTGATTAAAAGCAAATCCAATGTGTAAGGTGAATGTACTGTCATTGTATTTTAACAAAGCGGCATCATGCTTTCGGCCTTGCTGTGCCCATCCTAATGCTCCGAAAATCCGTTCATCATCGTAAGAGATTTCTTGTCGACCGAATTTAGTGGCAATTTTTTTCGAAAAGTTATATTCTGCCCAGGCTTCATGTATAGCGGTTAATCCATCATTAATGTTTAATTGAGATTGACTACCCCAAACGCGTACATCCTGAAAAACAATTTTCGTTTTAAGATTATCATTACTGTATCCGAAATTCATACGCGTACGCTGGGAAACAAACATAGCAGCATCCATTGCTGAATCGGAGAGTGCCTTAAATCCATGCCTGTATTCAAACCTTGGCCTCACTTCGCCAGTCAATGTCATTTGTGCGTTTATCGTCAGAGTTGTTGTTGCTACTAATGCGGTGAGCACTACACCTTTCCATTTTTTTTTCATAATCCAGGGTGTTATTGGTTTATCAAATTTATTTAAGACTATTAGCTAGGGCGTTCACAACCTTTGCGATTATAGTACCACCAGTTAATTATTGTTGCTATCACAAAAAAGACGGCAATGCCATAAAAAAATCCATTCGCATTTCCTGTATTTTTCATTACAGCACTTACTGATTTTGCGAAAATAAATGGACCGAAAGCTGCAATTGCAGCGGTAAAGCCAATTACACCTGCTGCCTGACGTGGGTTGTGACCAAATATTATGGGGTACTGGCGGAACGTAGCAGCGTTGCCCATCCCTGTAATGAAAAAAAGAAAGAGCATAAGGTATAGGAATGAAGGGAACTGATCAACAGTGGTAGGGGTCAACAATCCAAGTTGAACCATAGAAACGCATCCAACAATTAATGATATACCTGTTAGTGTTGTAAGTACAGCACCTCCAACTTTGTCGGCAATAAAACCAAACAGTACCCGACTACTTGCGCCTATTAATGGCCCAAGGAAAGCATACTTTAAAGGATCCGGAGCATTCGGGAAATCGCCATAAACTGTTTTTATCATTAATGGGAAAATTGCAGCAAGCCCTGAAAAGCCACCGAATGTCATTACATAGGTAACGGTACAAAACCATGTGTGTTTATCCTTGAAAATATCTAATTGTTCCTTAAATGAAGCTTTAACAGGAATGCTTCTGATTAGGTACCATGAAGCAAAGGCTAAAATAAGGAGTAATGGTACATACCAAAAGGCAGCACTTTGTAGGTAAATTTCTGATGTTCCAAGGACTTCTTTTGTTTTGGGATTTACTTTTGTAAATATTTCAGCAGCGCCGTATGTGGCAACTCCAAGCATTGCGGGAGTCATAAACTGAGCAACGCTTACGCCAAAGTTCCCCACCCCCGCCTGAATTCCTAAAGCAGTTCCCTGCAATCGTTTAGGGAAATACATACTGGTACTTGGCATATATGAAGAAAAATCCCCTCCGCCGAAACCCGCAGTGAACGCAATAACCATGAATACCCAAAAAGGTGTTGTTGGATTCATAACGGCCAGTCCCAACCCTATACAGGGAATTAATTTAATAAGTGTTGAAATGCTTATCACATGACGGGCTCCATAAATAGGCAATAAAAATGTATGAACCATACGTAAAATACCTGCAGCCAAGCCCGGCATCGCGGCAAGCCAGAATAGTTGGTCTTTATCAAACTTGAATCCTATTCCAGGCAATTTTGTAGCAACTGCACTCATCATAAACCAAGTGGCAAATGATAAAATCAATGCAAATGTTGTGACAGTAAGTACGCGCCATGCAGTCTGGCTTCCTCCGTTATCCCAAAAAACATTGTCTTCAGGAGTCCATTTTTCTAACCATGTTGCCATAAATAGTAGTTTATTTTGTTTAATTCATTCAAGAGATTTTATCGGACTATCCTTAGTATAGGACATGGAGCCTCTTTAAATACGTTAAAGGTCCGGCTGCCCATTAATAATTTCCCAATGGGAGAGGCGAGATGACTGGCCAAAATAATCAACTCCGCACCACGCTCCTTCGCAATTTCAATTATTTCTGAAGCAACGTCACCCTGACCAAATACAGCCTCAATATTAATTACTTTCATTTCCTTTAATTTTTTTGCTTCATCAATTAACAGGCTCTTTCCTTCCTCAATCCATCCTTCCCTGATTTTGGTCCATTCCGGAGAATCTGATGCTAAAACTCCGGTACTATGAAATTTTTCATTTACATATAGCAGTACAAGCTTTGATCCGGTAGCATTAGCAATATAAGCGGCCTGCTCTCTTGCTTTGTCGGCCAGTTCTGAATTTCCAACAGGGTAGATAATTGTTCTGTATGCAAATCCTTCTCCCTTTGGAGGCGAAGAATAAGTTGCAACATTTAACCCGGGTACATGCTCGTGAATTACGAGTCCGATATCTTCCCGTCTGATTCGTGCTTTTCCACCCTTTTCCACCCACACTTGTGTCCATTTGCGTTGTGCAACCCGTAACACAATAAATGCAACTGCTGCCAATACCGAAAATGCAATAAACCCCCATGTATATGAGCCGGTACTTTGCTTGGAGATACCCATTGCATTTGGAATAAAACTGCCACCTAAAGCTCCGATTTCACCAATCATACTACTTGCAACTGCTGTTGCTAATGGCCACCTGAGCGGTACCAGTTGGAAAAGGGCGCCATTTCCTGCTCCCAATGCGGCAAAACAAACAGCAAATAATATTGTAGTGGCTGTAACCCCGATCGGCATACCTGCAATAATCATAGTAATGATGATTACTCCAAATATTGCGGAGAGTGTATTTATTCCTCCCCATCGATCCGATACCCATCCACCTACAATCCTGACAGCACTGCCCATCAATGCAGCAATCATTGTAAGCTGACCCGCTTCCACTTTTGACACTTGAAATTGATCGTAGAAATATGTAGGCAAGAAGTTTGCTAAACCTATAAATCCACCAAATGTGATTATATAAATTAAATTAAATGTCCATCCATCTCTTTCGAACAAACAAGACAAATGTTCCTTTAATGTTTGTTTTTCTCTGTCTGGAGGTTCCTTGGCAAAGATTATCATTACAATAATTGGCAATAGCATAAATATAGCTGCCAACCCGTAAACAGCCTGCCATCCAAAACGCATTGCAAGTGGAGGGGCGAACAACATTGTAAGCACAGTCCCGCTATTACCAGCACCGGCAATTCCCATTGCTAAACCTTTGTTTTTTGGTGGGAACCATCCTGAACCCAGCGAGAGAGCGATCCCGAAACTTGCTCCGGCAATTCCAAGAAGCACTCCCATATTCAACACTTCCGAAAATGTATCTACCATGAAATAGCCGTATAACAAGCCAAGTAACACAAGCACCATCGAAATTATGGCTGCTGACTTCCGGCCTATGTATTGCCCCAATAAACCAAGTGGGAAACGAAATAAGGCGCCCGCAAAAATGGGTACTGAAATCATAAATCCCTTCTGAGAAGGTGTTAAATGAAATTGCTCGCTTATAAACGGCGCCATTGCTCCATTTAATACCCATATTGCAAAACAGAAATCAAAGTACAAAAATGCTGAAAACAATGTGGGTGCATGACCTGATTTTAGAAACGTTTTAAAGCCTGCCATAAATTCCGTATATTAATAGTTACACTAATATTTCACGTCAAAGTAAGTTCAGATTTGAGGAAGAAAGAATGATATTAATCAGAACAAATTTGGATTTTTGTAAGCAATATTTATGATATGAATCATAAATTATTTAAAGCGTACTAAACTAAAAAGGACTCTGCATACTGGGTTTCTCTTAAATTTTGACTCGGATAATATGGTGCAATCAGTTTGAATAAAATTTCCGGTTGCAAAATTGTTATTGTTTTTCCGTCAATGCGAATTGCTCTTTCGTCTCTGAACTCCGAGAAGCACTTTGTTAATTGTTCAGGACTCAATCCCGCCAACTCGGCCATGTCTTTTCGTGCTAAGACAGTGTCCAAAACAACTCCGGTCTTCTTTCTTACTCCGAAAATTTGTTTTAACAGTAATAGGGATTCGGCTGATTTTTCCTTTACTGTCATTTGAGCAAGGTTTTTCATTCTTGATTCGGCTAATCGCAGTTCGTTGGCATAGAAGAGCATTAGCTGATATGTCAATTCCGGATCACTCTTAAGGAGTTTGGTGAAAATACTCGCTTCAATAAAACAAATCATGGAATCCTCAATTGCCACGGCCGATATTTGGTAAAATTTATCGCCAAATCCCCTATGACCTAACAGATATCCCGATTTCGCGATACGTATTATCTGCACCTTCTCATTAAAGCCCGTACTAAGTACTTTTACTTTCCCGGAATGAATGATGTATATGCCATGCACCGGATTTCCTTCACGAAAGATGTATTGATTCTTTTTGTAACGCATAGCGCTTTTCGATTGCGCCATTACTCTAATTGACCGACTGGTGCAGTACTTGTTAATATAGCATTCTTCAGGGGAACAATTCGTACAATCGAGTTTCATCTTTCCTTATATATCAGTTCACTTCTCAGAGCCTATATACTTGACTCCGCACATTTAACCAATCGCTAATATAATAAGTCAAATGTCAATGGGTACGGAATTCAGAGACTCATTACACCTTATTTGAAAATCAATCACTATGCATTCTGCTTTACTTTTGAACTCAAAAATAAACGACCATGAAAAATAGTACAATGACGGCAATCATAATTACTAATGATCCTGTTATAAAAATCCGATGGATATGGGAGAGTTTTTCATAGCGATCAAATGTTCGTTCTGGAACTTTGTGCTTTAAGGTGCAGTGGCCATTTCACACAATTGGCCGGCCGTCCATTTTACTTTTCTCATGCTGAACAATCTGGCTCTTGCGGCTTAGAAAATGTAAATAATCGGATAATTTTATTCCTTTTTTGTGAAATGACGCATTTGTATAATGCCCGTCTACATTTGGTTTCAGGGTATATATTTGAAACATGATCAATCTCTTTTTAAAATATGATATTGATCATAGTTGAATATTGCATACACAAATATATTTGTTGAAGATAATGTTAATTAAAGTCTCTTTAAAAGATAAACATCTCCGACGTTATGAGGACAGAAAACACCAATGTGAAACTTTCAAACATGTATAACATGAGAAAAATAAAAAACCATTTAGCTTCCATTTCTCTGTGCTTTGTGCTTTGTGCAGCTGGAACGAATGCTCAGAATGGAGAGGCGCTATTCAAGCAGAACTGCGGAGTGTGTCATAAGGTAGGAGGTGGCCGAATGGTGGGCCCTGACCTTATGGGGGTAACAACCAAGCGCTCGGAAGATTGGCTTTTGAAATGGACAAAATCCTCACAAGCGCTTGTTAAAAGCGGAGATGCTGATGCAAAAGCAATTCTTGATGAATTTGGCGGAGTTGTGATGCCCGATCAGGCACATCTTCCGGATGCGGATATCAAATCAATTTTTGCATTCATTGCAAGTAAGAGTGCGCCTGAATCAGTAAGTGCATCAATTGACACTGCTAAGAAGGAGGTAGTTCCGGATGCATCAAATAATGCAACACCCGAGCAAATTGAAACCGGAAAGAATATTTTTGTTGGAAGTTATGCACTTGCAAATGGCGGACCCTCTTGTATATCTTGCCACAATGTAAATTATAGTGGTGTTATGCCCGGCGGCTTACTTGCAAAGGATTTAACCTCTGTGTATAGTCGGTTAGGTGGAGATGCGGGTCTACAGGGAATTTTGGGAGCTCCACCCTTTCCGGCAATGACTCAGTCCTATAAAGAAAAGCCGTTAACCGAATCAGAGATTGCTGCCCTTGTTGCGTTTTTTAATAAAGTAGATAAAGATAAGCCGAATCAATTAGTAAACACTACAAATCCACTGTCGTACGGAGGAGTAATCGGGCTGGGCGGGATACTCGTACTGATTTATATACTTTGGTACAGCCGTAAAAAAGTTTCAGTAAAAAAGGACATTTATAATCGCCAAATTAAATCAATTTAATTGTAATGAACATCTAAAACAAAATAGTTATGAGCTGGATTGAAGATATAATATCACCGCAAACCCGTAAGTGGGAGGAGTTTTACCGTAACCGCTGGCAGTATGACAAAGTCGTACGCAGTACACATGGGGTAAATTGCACAGGTGGATGTTCCTGGAATATCCACGTAAAAGACGGTATTGTTGTATGGGAAACGCAGGCACTGGATTATCCATTACTTGAAGCGTCTCTGCCGCCCTATGAGCCAAGAGGCTGCCAAAGAGGTATTTCCTATTCATGGTATTTGTACAGCCCAATTAGGGTAAAGTATCCATTGATGCGGGGTGCTTTACTTGATCTTTTCCAGAATGAGAAACGCGCAGTTGGAGGTGATCCGATAAAGGCATGGGAAAGTCTTCAAAGTGATCCTGAAAAGAGAAAAAGATACCAACGTGCCAGAGGCAAAGGTGGATTCAGAAGGGTAAGGTGGGAAGAAGCCGTTGAACTTATTGCTGCTGCCAATTTATATACCATAAAAAAATATGGACCTGACAGGGTCATTGGATTTTCGCCGATCCCTGCAATGTCAATGTTGAGTTATGCTTCAGGGGCTCGCTATCTGCAGTTATTAGGTGGTGTTAACCTTAGTTTTTATGATTGGTACTGCGATTTACCAACTGCTTATCCCGAAATCTGGGGAGAGCAAACAGATGTTTGTGAAAGTGCTGATTGGTACAATTCTAAATTTTGCGTGTCTATGGGTGCAAACCTTGGCATGACGCGTACACCTGATATTCACTTTTTCTCTGAATCAAAGCACAATGGAACTAAAACAGTGGTTATGTCCCCAGACTTTAGTATGGTGGCTAAGCATGCTGACCAATGGATTCCGGTACATGCCGGCAGCGATGGTGCATTCTGGATGGCAGTTACTCATGTAATTCTTAAAGAATTTCACGCTGACAGGCAGGTACCATATTTTATTGATTATGTAAAACGTTTTACCGATTGTCCATTCCTTGTTGAATTGGAAAAGCAGGGCGATCATTATCTTCCAATGAAATTGGTAAGAGCTAACCGACTTGCAAAATATAAAAACACTGAGAATGGTGATTGGAAATTTCTGAATGTTGATAGTAAAACCGGAAAACCAGTCATGCCAAAAGGTTCAATGGGTCAGCGCTGGGATAAAGGTAAAATAGGTAACTGGAATCTTAAATTCGAAGATGGAGAAACAAATGAAGAGTTTGATCCAACATTAACCTTTCTTGGAAAAAGTGACGATGTGTTGCAAGTTGAGTTTACTGAATTCGGTTTAAATAAAAAATCAGTACGTGGAGTTCCGGTTAAGTATGTGGAAACAGCTGATGGAAAAAAAATTCCGACTGTTACCGTTTACGACTTGACCTTTGGCCAATATGGCGTAGGTCGTGGATTGCCTGGGGAATACCCTAAAGATTATAACGACAAAAATCAGGCGTACACTCCGGCATGGCAGGAAATATTTACCGGAATTGGCCAGGAAACAGTTCTTCAACTTGCACGCGAGTGGGGTAGCACTGCAGAAATTACAAAAGGAAAATGTATGGTGATTGTAGGTGCTGCAATTTGCCACTGGTTCCATAATAACCTGATGTATCGTTCTGCAATTATGACCCAAATGCTTACTGGTTGCAATGGTGTAAATGGGGGCGGGATGAATCACTATGTAGGTCAGGAAAAACTTGCGCCGGTTGATTCATGGGGAACAATTATGGCAGCTAAAGACTGGCAAGGCGCCAATCGCTTACAGCAGGCTCCTATATGGCACTACATGAATTCCGACCAATGGAGGTATGATGGTAACCAGGCTGAATACAATAGCATCCCTGCGGGAAGTAAATTAGGAAATTTGCACACAGCAGATATGGTTGCAATGGCAGTTCGCAATGGTTGGATGCCTTTTTATCCACAGTATGATAAAAATAATTTAACAATAGCTACGGATGCAGCAGCAGCTGGAGCTAAGACGGATGAGGAGATTAAAAATTATGTAGTTGAAAAACTAAAATCAAGGGAGATAAAGTATTCTTGTGCGGATCCTGACAACGAAGTGAATTTCCCCCGTAATTGGTTTATCTGGAGAGGAAATGCGTTAATGGCCAGCGCAAAAGGACATGAGTATATGCTGGATCACTATTTAGGTACGCACACAAATAAAATTGCGGATGAAGTTGCTCAGGATAAAGTAACAGAAATATTATGGAGGGAAGCACCAAAGGGAAAAATGGATTTAATTGTGGATATCAATTTCCGAATGGATACTTCTGCACTATATTCAGACATAGTTCTTCCAACAGCATCGTGGTACGAGAAGGCAGATATCAATTCTACTGATATGCACTCCTTCATTCACCCATTATCAGCTGCTGTTGCACCTGTTTGGGAGTCGAAAAGCGACTGGCAGATATTTCAATTGCTTGCAAAAACAGTGAGTGAAATGGCAAAGGGGTACATGCCAACTCCTGTAAAAGATGTTGTGAACGTGCCGTTGTCACATGATAGTGTGGATGAGATTTCACAACCAAAATTACTGGATTGGTATAAAGGGGAGTGTGAGCCTATTCCTGGAAAAACAATGCACAAAATTGCAATTGTTGAAAGGGATTACACTCAGATTTATAATAAATACATTGCTTTAGGTCCGAATATGAATACCAATGCATTGGGAGCTCATGGAGTAAACTTTATGGCGGATGATGTATACAAGGAAATGGGAGAAGACAAACGCCATGTTCAAAAAGTAAATGGTGTTGAATACCCTTCTTTGAAGGAAGATGTTGAAGCAGTGAATGCAGTATTGAGGCTTTCTTCTTTAACGAATGGAAAGTTGACGGTTCGTGCTTATGAGAACATGGAGAAAAAAATAGGCATGCCAATCGTTCAACATGGTATCGGAAGCAAAGATGTTCGCATCGATTATAAGGATTTGCAGTCGCAACCAAGACGTTACAATAACTCGCCGCTATGGTCAGGACTAATGGACAATGGAAGAGCATATTGTGCATATACTTATAATGTTGATTGCTGGGTTCCATGGAGAACACTAACCGGAAGGCAGGCATTTTATCTTGATCACGATATGTATATTGCCTTTGGAGAACACCTTCCAACTTATAAGCCATCTCCAACACCAAAAGCGTATGGTGATTTGAGAAAGACAATTAATGATGGGAAAGCAAAAATGCTTAATGTGTTAACACCTCATGGTAAATGGCACATTCACTCAACTTACGGGGATACATTGCGTATGTTAACCCTATCCCGTGGTATGGAACCTTGTTGGATGAGTGAAGAGGATGCAGCATCAATTGGAGTAAAAGATAACGACTGGGTTGAAGTTTATAACGACCATGGTGTTTATTGTACCCGGGCTTGTGTAAGTGCTCGCATTCCGAATGGGGTTTGTATTGTTTACCACTCACCCGAAAGAACATATACCGTTCCAAAATCGCAAGAACGTGGTGGTAGAAGAGCTGGAGGACACAATAGCTTTACCCGCATTCACTTAAAACCAAGTTTAATGGCTGGTGGTTATGGACAGTTTTCTTACCACTTCAATTACTGGGGACCGGTAGGAGTAAACCGAGACACGCATGTTTTAGTAAGAAGAATGGAGAAAGTAGAATTTTAATATAAATAGACATGAGATGTTAGATATGACATAAAACCTCTCTCAAATCTAAAATCTCAAATCTCAAATCTAAATTTT
This sequence comes from Bacteroidia bacterium, assembly GCA_016787005.1. GTDB lineage: Bacteria > Bacteroidota > Bacteroidia > JABDFU01 > JABDFU01 > JABDFU01. Next base: position 4,997 of record JAEUTS010000290.1, on the reverse strand, counting down.
AAAATTATGGACGTAAGATCTCAAGTCTCAATGGTTTTTCACCTTGATAAATGTATCGGGTGTCATACTTGTTCTATTGCCTGCAAAAACATCTGGACTGACAGGAAAGGTGCCGAATACATGTGGTGGAACAATGTGGAAACAAAGCCAGGAACCGGTTATCCTACCAAGTGGGAAAATCAGGATATATACAAAGGTGGTTGGGAAAAAAACGGAGATACCGTTTCCCTGAAAGGGGCCGGCAAGTTCAAAGGTTTGAAAAATATTTTTCACAACCCACATATGCCTGTATTAGACGACTACTATGAGCCCTGGACATACAAGTATCAGGATCTGTTTACAGCTCCAGAGGGGAATGATCAACCTACTGCAACAGCTGTTTCTCTTGTTACAGGTGAGCATATGGATGTGCAGTCAGGGCCGAATTGGGATGATGATATGGGTGGTTCAATTGACTATGCCCGTCAGGATGTAAATCTTCAAAAACTTAGCTCTGCAGAACAAGAAGCAATGTTCCAATTAGAAAGAATGACATTTCACTATTTGCCAAGAATTTGTAACCACTGTTTAAATCCAGCCTGTGTAGCTTCCTGCCCATCAGGGGCTCTTTACAAAAGAGGTGAAGACGGGATCGTACTTATTAACCAGGAACGCTGCCGCGCTTGGAGAATGTGTGTAACAGCATGTCCTTACAAAAAAAGCTATTACAATTGGAATACTGGCAAATCGGAAAAATGTGTATTGTGCTATCCGAGGTTAGAATCAGGACAAGCTCCTGCATGCTTCCACTCTTGTGTAGGCCGTATCCGTTACTTAGGAGTAATGTTATATGACGCGGATAAAATTGAAGCGGCAGCAGCAGCTCCGGACGATCAACTTGTAAACGCACAAATGGACATATATCTTGATCCGTTTGATCCAGAAGTGATCAAACAGGCTAAGTTAAATGGTATTGCTGATTCAACAATAACAGCGGCGCAGAACTCTCCTGTGTACAAATTTGTTAAAGTATGGAAACTCGCCTTACCATTGCACCCTGAGTTCAGAACATTGCCTAATCTATTCTATGTGCCGGCTTTATTGCCAACAATGGCAACAGTAGCAGATGGAGTTTATAATACAACCTCAAAATCCCTTTGGAATGGAGTAGAAAGCAATCGTTTGCCAATGAAGTACCTTGCATCATTGTTCTCTGCAGGAAATACCGGACAGGTGGTAGATGTTATGAAGAGATTGATGGCAGTGAGATTGCATAGAAGAGGAGTTACTGTAGGTGATTTAAATGCTGCGGAAATTTCGTCAGCGATGAATGAAGTAAATATGGATAAAGAAACAGCTGATGCAATTTTCAGACTAACTGCACTTGCAACTTTTGATGAGCGTTTCGTTATTCCTCCTGCACACCGTGAAGAATCTATCGAAATGCTTGAAAATACAGCTGACGTAAAAGGTAACACAGGATTTGGATTTAAAGAAACACCTGCAAGGGGGCTATAAACATGAGAAATTACAGACACTATATTGCTTTTGCTGATTTGTTAAGGTATCCAAACAAGGACTATACTGAAATGGCAAACAAATGCATGGCAATACTGGAGGAATATTATCCCGATGCAGCGCTCGAATTAAAGCCTTTTGTTGACTATATATCTGCTCACACTCAGGATGAAAGAGAAGAGCTGTATACAAGGACATTTGATGTACAACCTATATGTTATCTCGACCTTGGGTTTGTAATTTTCGGGGAAGATTATAAAAGAGGCGCTTTCTTGTTGCATATGCAGGAAGAGCAATTGCGAGCCGGAAATGACTGCGGAACTGATCTTTCAGATAACATTTGCAATATGCTAACCCTGTATACAAAAACAAACGACCAATCATTGTTAGATGAGCTCGCAGTGAAAATTCTTATTCCCGGTTTGGAAAAAATGATTAGTGAATTTAAACAAGCGAGAGTAGAATTGAAAATGAAAATCTTAAAAAAGCTTCACAGAGCGATAATTCAGCCAGAGTTGAATCAAGGAAATGTTTTCAGGAATGTTTTCTCCGCATTGCTGATTGTGTTAAAAAAAGATTTTGAAAATGTGAGTTTTAACCATGTTCTCGATCCTGTAGTAGACGTACAGCATCACAACTCATTTTTCGCAAAACAAAGTGTAAATATTGAAGTAAATAACTTAGTAAATAATTATAAACTCGATTAGTTATGACAAACCTGCTATTATTCGTTGTGCTGCCATATGCAGCCCTCGCCATTTTCCTTGTCGGATCTATTTATAGATACAAAAACAAAGGATTTACGGTATCTTCCATTTCCTCTCAATTTCTCGAAGGAAGAAAATTATTTATTGGGAGCCAGCCCTTTCACTGGGGATTATTTTTTCTGTTTTTTGGTCACTTAATCGCATTCCTTTTCCCGCGAGCTATAATTGCATGGAATGGACAGCCGGTGCGATTACTAATCCTTGAAATCACAGCCTTCGCCTTTGGCTTATCAGCCTGTCTTGGATTGATTATGCTTGTGTACAGAAGGCTAACTACGCGTAGAGTACAAATGGTAACCAGCAAAATGGATGTGGTTGTATTTCTTGTTTTGCTGACGCAGATTATTTCCGGCCTGCTTGTGGCGTACCATAGTCGTTGGGGATCATCGTGGTTTGCTGCGTTCTTATCACCATACCTGCGCTCTATATTTGTTTTTGATCCCCAGATTGACGCTATTTCAAGCGTGAATTCATTATCACTGAAAGTTCACGTGATTTCCGCATTTTTATTGATTGGTCTGATTCCCTTCACAAGGTTTATCCACTTCCTGGTTTATCCTGTGGATTATTTATGGAGAAGCTACCAACAGGTAATATGGAACTGGCCAAGGAGGCACATACGCGTGTCAAGAGCCCATTCAGAAGGGCATAAATCAAAAAATAATTAAATATATTACAATGGCTAATACTATTTCTCTAAGCGACATGATAACGTGGAGTAATCCATTGACATATCTATTCATAACGATACTGTTTGTTCTGTTTAAATCGATTCGATTGGTTATCCATGCGAATCATGTATTGAGAGAAGGCGGAATTCAATTGTCATATAACCTGTTTGGTAACCGTTCCGGAAATCTCCTTAAATGGACAGCCATGCACGAAACTAAAACAGGAGTAATTATGATTCTTGTAGTGATATTGGGAGTTATTATAGCGATCTCCTCCGGATCATGATAGCATAAGTTTATAATGAAGGAATATCACGTTAGGAGCATTGTTAAAGGAATTACATGGCGAGTTGCTGGAACAATAGACACAGTAGTAATTGCATTTGTTTTAAGTGGTGAGTTCAGTTTTGCTTTAAGTATAGGAGGAATTGAAGTGGTTACGAAAATGGTGCTATATTATTTACACGAACGTGCCTGGGCAAAAATTAATTGGGGCCGGAGTAGAGAAAGAAAGCATGAGAATATTGATATACACCACAGTAGATTGTAAAATAATTATAGAACAGTTATTTATTTGTTATACAAAGGGCATGAAACGTTTGTTAGTATATTAAACCAAAAAATTCATTGTTATGAAAGCTAAGAGATGTTTGTTTAAAATCCTGAACTCAGGAAACAAACAAAAAACAATTACAAAGTATTCTTCATTATTGCTGTTATTAACCTCAATGATAGGCAATAAGTCGGCAATAGCTCAAAGTACGACAGGAGTAACATCTATAAATGATCTATTGGCATATTGGTTTTGGGGAGCATTTGCTGTGATCTTTTTGGGGAGTGTTATTTATGTTTTTAGTCGTGCAATAAGTGTTCTGCATGAAAATGGCAGAACAATTGAATTTAATTTTCCCATCATCAAAAAAATGGCCAATAATGAGAAAACGGTCGCCTTAATAATAGCATTGATAGTATTGGCAGGAATCATATATGCAGTGAAATTCGGAGGATAGTTTTACTGTTTGATTGCCAAAATCAATACTTGTGTTTATCAAGCCGAAATTACTTCACATAAACTTTACAATATTTCTTAGGTCAGTTATAATTATTTTCCGAGGTAGTTTACTTTTTCACCAATGGATGTAAGCCCCAACAAAGCATCTGATGTCGAAAATATTTCACGCAAGTGCTCCAGTTCAGAAGTACAGCCTTTTGCTTCATCAATAAGTTGATCCGCAAGCTTTAAAGCAATTGGCGCCTTGAATCGAACTGTTTTCGTGAGTTTTTCGGCATATTCAGAACTTAACCCATCATGGGAATAGTTTTTGTCAAGAATTGCCTTCAGGGAATTTTTCTCGAAAAAATCTCTGATAGCTATCCATCCTGACCCGATATTTTTTTTATTGATTAATGGAATGTCTGATTCACCAGATAGTATAGAAAGCATTTCTTCCCTTGAAATAATTTTGTCAACAAGTCCTATTTCTTCCGCTTCTGTGGCAGAAAGCATTTTGCCGGTATGAATAAGATATTTACTTAATCCCTTCCCGATTTTTCTTACCGAACGTTGTGTGCCTCCAAGACCCGGATAAATTCCTATACCTGTTTCAGGAAATGCCATTTGGGCCTTTGGCAATGCAAGTATTACATCAGCACAAAGTGCAAGCTCAAGTCCTCCTCCCAATGCCAATCCATTTATTATGGCAACTACTTTTTTACTTGAATTATCAATGTTGTCAAAAATTTTTTGACCGAATTCGGTAAATGATTCAATGTCGCAAATCCTTTCCTTTTTTATATTCTTAACAAAAAATTTAATGTCCGCTCCGGCAACAAATGCCTTTCCGGAGCCGGTTATATAGATAGTTTTAACAGACGAATCCTTTTCAGCTTTACTGAAGCATTCTCCCAATTGCTTAACAGTTTCTTCGCTCAGGGCATTCAGATTTTCGGGCTGATCCATTGTAATAACTGCAATGGCTCCATTTCTTTTTAATTTCACAAAAGTTTGTCCCCAGTATTTATTCCCAATTGAAAGTGGCAATTTCATATTATACCTGTCAAT
>JAEUTS010000260.1 GCA_016787005.1 Bacteroidia bacterium | reverse complement strand
AAAAGGGAATCGACCGTCGTATATAAAAGCATCCAGGCCGGAAACTGCGATTCCATTGTATGAAAAATTTATCAAACAAATTGAATGTGACCTTGGGAAACCTATACCAACAGGCACTTTCGGGGCTGATATGAAAGTAAGCCTGGTGAATGACGGGCCGGTTACAATTGTAATTGATACGAAGAATAAAGAGTAGGAAAAAAGTTGGCAAAGGGTAGTTTGCCATGCCTTCGCTGAAAAGCTTCGGCAGGCAGGCAATTGGCAAAAGAAAAAAATAAAAGACAATTAATTTTAAACACATGACCATAAAAGAAGCACAACTGCAGGTTGATAAATGGATAACAAAATACGGAGTCCGCTATTTTTCGGAGCTCACCAATATGGCCATTCTTACTGAAGAAGTGGGGGAGGTGGCCCGTGTTGTTTCCCGTGAGTATGGCGACCAGAGTTTTAAAAAATCGGATAAAGGGAAAAAGCTGGAAGAAGAATTGGCTGACGTGTTGTTTGTGCTGATATGTTTAGCCAATCAAACAAATATTGATCTCACAAAAGCATTGAAAGATAACCTGGATAAGAAAGCAAAACGGGATAAAACCAGGCATAAGAACAATGAGAAATTACGTTAGCCTGGCCAACACACGGCCAGATTCCTCTTCCCGCTGAAGGGCGGGACTCGGAATGACACGGTTTTTTCTTTGTATAGACATTTTACGCCACAGGGTTTCCCACAAATGTGTGTCATTCTGAGGAACGAAGAATCTGATCGTGTGTTGGCAAATGATACCATGAATCAGAATCCTTTTCACATTTTCCCGTTAATAAGTATTCTAAATCAGCATTTATCGAGGCTGGTTATTATTTAAACTTGTGTTTCTGTGTTTTTTATCGTAACTTAAATAGATGTTTAATAAAGCGTTAAAAATTGTAATTATTTTGTTTTTCTGCCTGGCCTGCGCTCAGCAAATTGCTGTATTAGCGCAGGATGTAGTGCCCCCTATGTTCCAGGACGACCCTATTGCGTCTACACTTGACAGTATCGCAATGGTTAAGTATTTCGATAAAGGTCTTGTTAAACCTGTTTCACCTAAATCCAATAAGTTTAATTTCGCGCCTGACTCAATTCCCCGTTATGATGCGGCTATTTACGAATCCCGCCTGACAAAATTGGATGCGGAATCCCCATTTGACCTTGAATATAACGATGCCGTAAAAAGCTATATCGAAATGTATGCCATGCGTAAACGCGATCTGGTTTCACGCGTAATGGGTATGTCGCAATTATATTTCCCAATGATAGAGCAGCAGCTCGACAAGTACAATATACCGCTTGAGATGAAATACCTGGCAATTGTAGAGTCGGCACTGAATTCACGTGTGCGTTCGCGTGCGGGTGCAATGGGGTTGTGGCAGTTTATGTATTCCACGGGTAAGATGTATGACCTGAAAGTAACTTCGTATGTGGATGAACGGTGTGATCCATATAAAGCAACTGTCGCGGCTTGTGAGTATTTACGTTTTTTATACGACATGTTCGATGACTGGCAATTGGTGCTCGCAGCTTATAACAGCGGCCCGGGTAATGTGAACAAAGCGATCAGGCGATCGGGTGGTAAAAAAACCTATTGGGAGATACGCCCTTATTTACCGCGCGAAACACAAGGGTATGTGCCCGCATTTATAGCGGTCAATTATGTGATGCGTAATACGGCAGAGCATAACTTGTATTCAAGCATTCCTAAGCGTTCCTTTTTTGAGGTGGATACTGTGAAAATAAAACAACAGATAACTTTCGAGCAGGTATCGGCTGTTCTTGATATTCCTGTTGAAGAAGTTGAGTTTTTAAATCCTCAGTATAAGAAAGGCATTATTCCATATTCCGCAGACGACCCATACACATTGTGTTTACCTGCCGCCAAGGTTGGAAGTTTTATTACAAATGAGCAAGCCATATACACTTACCTGAAAAAGGCCAACCCGAACAGCCAGGATATATTGGCTATGCAGGAAGTGATGAGAATACACACTGTTCGCAGGGGAGAGAAGCTTCATGCGATCGCCAACAGGTATAAATGCACCATTTACGATCTTAAAGTATGGAATAATCTTAAAACAAATTATGTTAAAACGGGGCAGAAACTTACCGTATATGTGAATAAAGTTGCCAATGATAATGCTAGCGCTGTTAAGCAGCAGGCAACACCTGTTTTAAAACAAGAAGTAGTTTCCGCCCAGATTGCACAGGATAATTCTACAACTCAAACGTCCGAAGGCAAGTTTTACACTATTGGCAAAGGAGATACATTATGGGATATTGCCCGTAAAACGGGCACTACTATTGATGAGATCAAACGTTTGAATAATTTCAGTAGTAATTATGTATTACTTCCGGGGAGGAAAATCAAGGTAGGGTAGAAGAGTAATCGAAAATCGCTTAAGCATTTAACGCTTCCGAACCACCCACAATTTCAAGTATTTCACCTGTAATAGCAGCCTGGCGGGCTTTGTTGTAGCTTAACTTTAATGCACGAATCAATTCTTTGGCATTATCTGTTGCTTTGTGCATGGAAGTCATGCGGGCGCCATGTTCGGAGGCATTTGAATCAAGCAGCGCTTTATACAATTGGGTTTTTAATGAACGCGGGATCATGTCCTGCACAATTTCTTCTTTGCCCGGTTCAAAAATATAATCGATTGAAGAAGTTTTCTTACCCTCTTGTTTTGGAGGAAGAACAGGTAGAAACTGCTCAGCCATTGGTATTTGAACAGCGGCGTTCTTGAATTGGTTGTATATCAATTCAACCTTATCATATTCTCCATTGGCAAAGCCCTGCATTATTTTTTCAGCAACAGGAGCTACATTCTTGAAGGTAAGCCCATCGTATAATTCATTGTGCGAACTCACTAATTTGTGAGTTGTTTTCTTGAAAAAATCAGTGGCTTTTTTGCCGATGGTAATCACATGAATGTTGCAACCCTGGTATTGCTCACGTATTAACTGATTCGCGAGTTTGGTAATGTTGCTGTTAAAAGCCCCGCACAAGCCGCGGTTAGAGTTAATAACAA
>JAEUTS010000259.1 GCA_016787005.1 Bacteroidia bacterium | reverse complement strand
TGCACCACTTTCCTGCTCCTGCTCTTTAGTAAGGCTGAGCGTAGTCGAAGCCTCCTTATCTTCACCTTCACTTCTATGCTCTCCCCCAACGGGGGAGCCGGAGGGGGCCCCTTCCTCCATTTTAAAGAACTGATATGTAAGTCCGGTTGTAGTTACCCAAATATTTAAGTTAGGAACTTCCGCTTTAAACAATACAAAAGAAGCAGCCTTATTATCAATACCGACCATCTGTCCCTTATTTTCACGAAAGCCTATGGGCTTTTGCCGCGACATCCACTTACCGGTCTTTTCCTTTAACTCCGGATCAATGGACTTAGTTCCATTCGCAAAAGTGTTGCTTATAAATAGCAACATTAGTGTTGCAGGAATAGCCTTTATCATATTCTTCGAAATTACAGCATTAAAGTTAAATCCAGCCATAAAGAGTTTTTGCTATTTCTGATCCACACAAGCTTTTTCTAAGTTAAGATCAATAACAAAGAAAGTCAACTAATTATTCTCACAAATTACTTCTCTAAAGTAAACAATATTATAGATTATTAAATTATATTTGATGATACGATCACGGATTATCTGATTATAAATGCATATTAAATAAACCTGATGAAAACACCATCCAACGAACTATTCGAACTTATAAGATCCATGAATGGTTCTGAAAAGCGTTTTTTTAAGCTATTTTCATCACATTTATCCGACACAAACGACTCCAAAAATTACATTAAACTTTTTGATGCTATTGCCAAACAAAAGCGACATGATGAAAAAAGCTTAAAAAATGATTTTAAAAACGATCCCTTCCTCAATAATTTTTCAAAATCTAAAAATTACCTTTCAGATTCTATTCTAAAAAGCCTGGAAGTATATCACCGACATGAAAATGCGGATTCAATTATTCAAAGTGAATTGCGCAGAGCCGGTATTTTATTTGACAAACATCTTTTTGATCAGGCAGAAAAACACATAAAAAAAGCGAAACAAACTGCCCTTGAACATGAAAAATATAATTACCTGGCAGCTATCTCTAATTGGGAAATAACTCTTCTTGAAAAAGATCTGAATGCAAAAAAAATAAAAGCTTACCTGGATATTGAAACAAACAAGCAAGCAAACTACCTCAATTACATCGAAAACGGACTTGAATACAGGAGGTTATCCTTACAACTCAATTTGCTGAATCAGGATCGATCACAAAAAAAAATTTCGCAAAAACTCAGTGCATTTCGTAAACACAAACTACTAATATCTCCCGACAAGGCAATAACCTTCTCATCGTTACATTATTATTATTCAATAAATTTTGTCTGCTCTCTATTAAGTGAGGAACCCGTTTCTAAAACATACAAAAAGCAAAGGGAATGGATCGAATACCTGGAAAGAAACAAGTCAAGGCTGGTTGAAAGAAAAAGTTATTATCTAATGGCATTATCCTACATGATCGCTCTTTGGGGTATCAATAAAAATATTACCAAAATGGGATATTATTTCAATAAAGCCATTGCGTTTTTCAATTCTCTGCCGGTTAAAGAAAAAGACAAGGATAGTTTCCTGAAACTCCGTTCTATCGCCAACAATTATATGTCGAGCCACCTTCGCGTTTGTAATGCTCAAAAGGCTTTAACCGCCTGGGAAGAAATGAAAAAGACGAGCGACCACACAGGAGTAAAAAAAGAGAACGATATACTTGAACAGGCTAATTTATTTTTTGCTCACTTTTTGCTCGGGCAATATCGCGAAGCATTGCAATGCGCCAATACTATTATAAACACAAAAGATACCGGCCGGATCGACATACAACACCAGGCGAGACTTTACGCTCTTGTTATACATTATGAGCTCGGACACCTTGATGTTTCACCCTATATTGTTAAAACCATAAAAAAAGACCTGCTTAAGCATGCAAAAAAAATCACAAAGTATGATGCCTGTATTTTATACTACTTTGAAAAAAAGATCACGATGATAGCCGATAAAAAAAGTGAACCAGAAATATTCAATTTGCTCAAAACCGAATTGAATTTATTACCCAAAAAATCATTATTGTATCCAGCCTCTGAAAAGATGTTTGATCTCAGTGATTGGATTCAAAGTAAAATTGAGGGCCGGCTATATGCGGATATCGTAAAAGAAAAAGCAAATGTCCGTTGATCTTACTTGGCCATCACCTTAAATTCCGTCCTCCTGTTCTTCTGCTTATTCTCAGGTGTATCGTTCGGCGCTACAGGCTTTGAATCACCGTAACCTTTGTAAGATAAACGTTCGGCAGGAATTCCATTTGCAACCAGGTATTCATATACTGACTTAGCACGGTTATGCGAAAGCGTGGCATTCAGCTTTTTATCACCCGTATTATCCGTGTGCCCGCCCAATTCTATTTTCATTGTTCTATTCATATTTAAAAAAGCCACGAGTTTTTGGAGCTCCGCTTTCGATTCATCTTTCAGATCGAATTTATTTGTTTCAAAGAAAATATTTTTTAGCTGCACGGTAAGACCGGTATCGATTGGTTGCAAAGGCACATCCATGAAAAATGGTTTAGAGATATCCTTTGTTTCCTTCAAAGAAAAATTTTCAGAGTAAAACAGATAACCGCTCTTTGAAACATTAAGCGCATAATTTTTATTGGCAGGTAAACAAACCAAAAACTCGCCGCTATACTGATTCGACTCCGATTGCATAACAACATTACTCGTTTCAAGATCGATCAGTTCAAACGAAGCGGCCAACGGCCTCTTTGTCTGGCTATCATATACCTTACCCTTTAAATAAGTAAGATTTTCGGGACGAAACCTTTTATCAATTTCAAATGTGTAAATATCGAGACCGCCTATTCCCCCTGCCCTATCCGACGCGAAATAAGCTAACTTGCCTTTTGAATCTACCAGCAAACTATTCTCATCATTATATGTATTTATCGGATAACCTAAATTTACT
>JAEUTS010000238.1 GCA_016787005.1 Bacteroidia bacterium | reverse complement strand
ATGGACAGCATAGACTATGCTGAACGAATACAGCGGCTTATACTTCCTCCACTTGAAACAGTTCGTCACCATTTTTCCGATTCATTTGTTGTTTATATTCCCAAAGATGTGATCAGTGGTGATATTTACTGGTTCACAAAGCAGGAGAACATTTTTTTATTGTCTGCAATAGATTGCACAGGGCATGGCGTACCGGGAGCTTTAATGTCGATGGTGGCATATAATCTATTGAATCGTTCAGTTAGTGCCGGGGAGAAGCGTGATGCTGTTCCGGTGATCACCAGCATGAACAAAGGATTAAAAAACTTTTTAGCGAGTCGTATTGAAAATTCAAGTGTCAGGGATGGTATGGATATGTCCGTTTGTAGTATCGATCTGAATACATTGCAGTTGAATTTTGCGGGTGCCCAGAATTCGGTTTACATTGTTCGCAACGGGGAGTTGACTGAGCTTAAAGCTGAGAACGTTTCAATGGGTGACCCGGCTTATTTTGATCATGTTTTTTTGAACCAATCTATGCAGTTGAAAAAGGGTGATTGGGTATACTTGTTTACTGATGGATATGCCGACCAGAAGGGCGGTCCTAATAATAAAAAATTTTATTATCAACCGTTCAAAGAGATGATCATTGGTATGAATAATTTAAGCGGAAAGGAACAAAAGTTGAATTCGGAAAAACTTTTTTATGCGTGGAAAGGCGAAAATGAACAACTGGATGATGTTTTAATAATCGGAGTAAAGATCTAATTCAGGTCGGTTTCGTCAATTAGATCTTTTATGTCCTGGTACTGAATATTATTCACTTTTACATTATTAGGATCGTTTGGAATGTTGCCGTTAGCAGGTCCCATATTATTATCTCCCGGATCAAACGTGTTGTTAATATCCAACACATCATACATCTCATAGTTGCTATTTACTTTCCTGGCCTTTCCAAACCTGATGCTTGCTCCAAAAGAACTGAATATACAGGGCGCAACGATTGAAGCAAAGAATGGTTCATAACCTCTGCCTTCTGCATTTACGTCTTCTGCCAATGCAATATAGCGTTGTGTGGCAAGTCCAGTACTCAGGGTTACCGAAATGTTCATATTAGGGCGGAATTCGAGCAGAAATCCTGTTAAATATTCCCTGTGCCCATACTGAACAGTGTACCCAATCCTGTTAAAAGAGGTGTCGGGAATAAAAAAGTTATATCGCCCCCCAACAGGTTTTACAAATACACTTCCCCAGAATTTTTTTCCCATTGGAAAATCGAGCGTGATATTCCTTGGTATGAAAAAGGAAACATGCACACCATCATGCGGACCAAAACGACAGCCGATCATAGGTAAGTTAAGTCCCTCTCCAAAAAGGTATGTTTTTGTATACCCTATCCTGTAACTGAAATTTTTACTTACCGTACGGTTGTATACTATGGTGGCTGAATACCTCCATGTCCTGTTGCTGCCGCCAATATTATCTTCCGCAAGAAATGGACTGGCATCGAAGAACCAAACACTTTTTTTACCTGAACTGTATATTGTTCTAAGGCCAAGACTGAGCTTGTAAAATTCTATCCTTTTGTCAAAGCCGCTGAATCCTGCACTTGCAGTAGCAATGTTCCCAACAGCTAATAGGTGTAAAGTGGATAATGTTATACTATCCTTGCGATACCAGGTATTTGTATATAGAGGAGCATAAAAACCTAGATTGGATTGTCTGAAACTATAAGCAGTAATCTGACGCTTCCTTAATTCTTTTTCGGGTGTTTTATAGTTGTTCAGGTAAATACAGGGCCGTATATAACGCTTTATCTCTTTGGGTTTAATTACTTTCATTGAGCTGTCAGCAGGTTGATAGGAAAAACCAATCAAAGGAGCTAACAAAAATATAATGGTGAATGTATATATTCTGCTTAAGCGCATAGTCAGGCTAAATTCGGAAAATTATTTGTTACGGGCTTTTTCCTGTATTTGTTTGAGCAATTCTTTTTTGTAGTCTTCCTGGGCTTTGTATAACAGGGCTACTTTTTTTACAGGTAATATTTTCTTGAACTGAGCATGATACTTTTTTATGATATCAAGTTCCTGCTGCCTGAAAATGATTTCTCCGTCAACTAATTTCTCAATTTCTTTGTCACTGATCTTTGATACATCATCCATTGCCGACATTTTTTCATCCTTTCGCTTTTTACGCAGAGCATCAAGCTCTGTTTCGTACTGATTGTATATGGGCCAGAATACTTGTGCTTCTTCCGGCGTCAGATTCAGTTTTTGTGTAATGAAAGCTACTTTCATAGCTTCCAGTGCTTCTTTTTTACTTACATTCCCTTGCGAATATCCCTGGAATGAAAGGAGCGCAGTAAAGATCAATAGCGACAGTATGTGCTTGGCTTTTTGCAATGTTGAATTGTATATTAATATAGTTGCCATTATTATTCAGACTCATTAAGTTCATTCATCAGTGTACTAACATCAATATGGTCATCAACAAGATACTCTACAATATGATTGTTCGAAGCTATCTGTGCCTGAGGGTTTTCGCTTTCCGTTTCTTCAGAAAGGGTTTCCTCTAAAGTTGATACATCAACATTCTCCATTCCATCCTCCATTGTTTTTTCGGCAGATTTGGTAAGACTCGCAACGGTATTCTCCGGTACAATCAAATTTGATTTATTCCAGTACCTAACACCTATGAGACAAAGGATAATAACAGAGGCCGCAACAGCAAGCAATTGTGTTTTAGAGAACCAGTCAAGGCTCAGCACTTTTACTTTTTTAGCCTGTGATAAGATATTATCTTGTATTGCAGCCGGTAAATGATCAAAATAATCAGCAGGTACTTCAAACGGGTTTTCTTTAGGGAACGAAGATGTTATGATGCCCGCTTCAATTTCTTTTGGTAACTCATCAAAATAATTTGCCGGAACATTGAATTTGTGTTCTGAAACCAGTTGTGTTTCAGCTATTGTAGCTTCAATATCCAACGCAAGTTCATTGAAATAATCAGCAGGAACTGTAAATGGATTTTCCTTGCTGAATTGCGAAGCAATTATTTCAATACGGATTGCTTCAGGCAACTCATCAAAATAGCCTGCAGGAACAATGAAGCAATTCTCCTTCTTAACTTTCGCAAGAGTAGGAGCGTACTTCTCCAGATCTTCAAAATCATCCGGTATGTTGTTTACTGTATTCATTTTTGTCCGTTCCTCAATCTTAAATAGATAGATTTCGGGTTTATAAATTGTTAGACTTAACTAATGATCAAAGGTTTAATCGTTTTATAATAAATTTAATCAACTGTTTAAACGCCTTTTTTAATGTATTCTTCTATCTTTTTAACCGCATGATGATAGGAGGCCTTTAGTGCCCCGACTGATGTTTCCAAAATTACCGCCATCTCCTCATACTTTATTTCATCGAAGTACTTCATATTGAATACTATACGCTGCTTCTCCGGAAGTGTTAGTATAGCTAACTGGAGTCGCTTTTGTATCTCGTCTCCTTTAAAAAAAACATCATCCTGTAATGAGTTCGAAAGACCATGAGAAACATCATCAAAGGACACAAACGCCTTTTTTTGCTTTAAAAATGTAAGGGATTCATTGGTGGCGATCCTGTAAAGCCATGTATACAATTGGGAGTCTTCTTTAAAATTATCAAGCGCTTTCCAGACTTTAATGAAGGTGTTTTGTATAACATCATTAGCATCGTCGTGATCAATCACGATCCGGCGGATATGCCAATACAATTTTTTCTGGTATTTGCGTACAAGGAGGTTAAAGGCATAGTTGCGGGTTGCCTCGTTACGAAACTGATCAAGCAATTCTTTGTCCGCGTATTCTTCCATTTTTGGTTTCAGGTTTCAAGTTTTAGGTCTCAAGTTAACCCAACCTGAAACCTGAAACTTGAATCCCATTAACTTTTTCTTCCAATAACCTTTAACGCTGCCTCAACAATATTAACCGTGTCAAGCCCATATTTAGTCATCAGTTCATCAGGTGTGCCGCTTTCGCCAAAACTGTCTTTAACAGCAACAAGCTCAATAGGAGTGGGAGCATGTTTTGCCAATACTTGGGCAATACTATCGCCTAAACCTCCATTTTCCTGGTGTTCTTCACATGTTACCACACATTTCGTTTTGCGCACACTTTGTAAGACTGCATTTTCGTCCAAAGGTTTAATGGTATGTATATTTATTATTTCGGCGCTTATGCCTTTTGCTTCCAGTTGTTCGCAGGCTTGTATGGCTTTCCATACCAAATGCCCGGTAGCGAAAATGCTTACATCGGTTCCTTCATTTAACATTACCGCTTTTCCAATCTCGAATTTTTGATCTGCGGGGGTGAACACGGGTACAGAAGGACGGCCAAAGCGAAGATAAACGGGGCCTTCGTGTTCGGCAATAGCAATAGTGGCAGCTTTAGTTTGATTATAATCGCAGGGGTTGATCACAACCATACCAGGAAGCATTTTCATCATCCCGATATCTTCCAGTATCTGGTGAGTAGCTCCATCTTCGCCAAGAGTAAGCCCGGCATGTGAAGCGCATATTTTTACGTTTTTACCCGAATAAGCAATGGATTGTCGGATTTGATCATACACGCGGCCCGTTGAGAAGTTCGCGAATGTTCCCGTAAAAGGAATTTTACCGCCAATTGTGAGCCCGGCAGCGATTCCCATCATATTGGCCTCAGCAATTCCAACCTGCACAAAACGCTCAGGAAAATCCTTCAGGAAGGCATCCATTTTTAAAGAGCCTGTAAGGTCGGCACAAAGCGCAACAACATTGGGGTTCTTTTTTCCAAGTTCATGCAGTCCGGCTCCAAAGCCTGAGCGCGTGTCTTTTTTTTCAGTTGGGGTATATTTCTTCATGTTTAAATTATTTGAAATTTTTAATACAATTTAACCGTAACAGTCGCGCCCGATTCAACTTTAAACCTGCGTTCAACAGTGTAAATAGATTCCTTTGAATTTTTTGAACGCCATTCGGCCCTGTAGTTGCCCGGTTGCAGCACAATATTCTCCTGTAATCCGCTATTCAACATATTGCAGACCCAGGTCAGTTTGTTTTTTTCTTCGAGGTACAGGCTGCCTGGACCCTCGCTGGGTTTTGTAATTACTGCCATTCCGGCCTGCGGTATTTCAATAGTAGTGGTTTTGCTTTGCGATATATCAACATTATCAAGAGTAATCCGTGGTAGTGTAAGGATCTCAAGATCATATTTACCCACAAGGTATCGTTCTGTCTGAGTAAAATCCTGCACATTAAGGGTTTTCATTTCCCCGCGCTTGCGCACAATGCACTTCAAAGCCTTGTAATTATTGTAAGCAACTTTTAAGTTCAGGTCGCCCTGGGGTGCGTCAACGGCAATAACATTATGCTTTCCTGCAACCAGGGTAATGTCACGTTTTTCAACAGGAGGGATGGTATGGACAACCAGGCGATAGGTTCCGATCGGATCAATGATGAGTGTGTCGGGCAAACCCTTATTATTCATGGTATGCATGAAATCGTATTTTATCACACCCGAGGTTTCATCATAGAAGGTCATGTTTACATCGGTTTCACTTGGCTTACCTATCTGATCGAGCAAGTTAACCTGTGCGGTAGTATTGTTGAGTGCCTGAGAAATAACTATGTTCAGGATATTTTTAAAACTTTCTTCGTTGGAAGCATCGTAAAATTTACCGATACAGCCAAACGCGTTTTTAAAGCTTTCATCCAGGCCAACGCCTATTACAAATGGTTTCAGAATAATCCCTTTTTTCTGCAACATAAGCGAAACCGCGCAGGGATCTCCGTCACATTCTTCTATACCATCTGTAATTAGAATAATGATGTTTCTTACGTTAGAACTGCCTGCAGATGGAAAGTCATCACCGCACTGTTCAAGTGTATAGGCAATAGGCGTTGTTCCTCTTGGAACTATATCACCTAATTTTCGCTTGATAGCTGTGATGTTACCACGCAGGTCTGCACTAAAAGGTACCTCAAGTTTTGTATCCTTGCAATCCCGCTGGGGACGAAGACTGTGTTGATGTCCGTATGCTCTGAACGCTATTTCCAGGTGGTCATACGATTTTAAGCTGTCTACAAATTCACCAAGCATTCGTTTGGCAATATCCATCTTCATCCCGCTTTGCCATTGACCAAACATGCTGTAGGATGCATCGAAAACAAAAAGTATACGTGTAGTGGGTTTTTCGGCAGGAGCAGGAGTTGTAATACTCTTGTTCTTTTTAGGCTGGGCGTAACTTTCATCGCAAAAGCTGAAAGTCAAAAGACAAGAGAGAAATGTCCAAACAATGGTAATTTTAAATGGTCTGATACAATCGCCGGATCCTCGTGTTTTCAATTTTCAAATTTCTTTTTTGTCCCTCGTCCCCCGCCTCTCGCCCCGTTCACTTTTTAATAATCTCCCAAAGTTTCCGGAAGCTGTGCCAAAGCCTTTGCTAATTGCTCATTATTCGGAGCTACACCATGCCATTTATGACTTCCAACCATATAATCAACACCTTGTCCCATCTCGGTCTTCATTAGTATAACGACAGGTTTACCTTTTCCTGTATGTTGTTGAGCAACTTTTATTGTGTCAAGCACTTCTTGTACTTTGTTGCCATTCATTTCCAACACATCCCATCCAAAAGCCTGCCATTTTGCTTTCAGGTCACCCAATGGCAGAACATGGTCAACATCGCCATCAATTTGTCTTCCGTTCCAGTCAACCGTTGAGATCAGGTTATCAACCTTATTTCCGGCTGCGAACATTGCAGCTTCCCATATTTGTCCCTCCTGTAGTTCACCATCACCATGCAAAGTATATACCAAATTAGTATCCTTGTTTAATTTTTTTGCCAGGGCTGCTCCAATAGCCACCGACAGACCCTGCCCGAGTGAACCCGATGCAACACGTATGCCCGGCAGACCTTCATGTGTTGCAGGGTGGCCTTGCAAGCGGGTATTCAGTTTGCGGAATGTTGCAAGTTCCGTAACATTAAAATATCCTGAACGGGCCAAAACACTGTACCATACAGGAGAGATGTGACCATTGGATAGAAAGAAAAGATCTTCTCCGATGCCATCCATATTGAATTTCTTTGGATTATGCTTCATGATACTGAAATACAGGCTTACAAAAAATTCAGTACAGCCTAATGAAGCGCCCGGGTGGCCTGAATTTACAGCATGAACCATGCGTACAATATCTCTTCTGACCTGCGAACAGATCTTTTCTAATTCGGTAACAGATGGCATATTTGAGGAGGTTATTTTCGAATTTTTTTCTGCGATTTCCATTTTTATTTGTCTGGGAAACCAAAAGTAGTCGTTTTTAAGGCGGGGCTGAGTAATGTTAATAACA
>JAEUTS010000232.1 GCA_016787005.1 Bacteroidia bacterium | reverse complement strand
GTCATCGGCCTGTGCGATGCGTAATTGGTCGATATCATTTTTGGTCTGAATCGTTTTTTCAAACCAAGGGCCCTTCGCTTCTATCATCTGGTAGGGCAAACCCATTGCTTCCGGAATAACGAGGATATCAGAAAAGATTATAGCAGCGTCAACACCTAAGATATCAACGGGCTGTATGGTTACTTGGCATGCAAACTCAGGCGTTTCAACCAATTCTTTAAATCCGCCAAGCTTTGAGCGCACTGCACGATATTCTGGCAACACACGACCCGCCTGGCGCATGAGCCAGACAGGAGTTCGTTCCACTTCTTCGCCTCTCGCGGCACGTAAGATCAGATCATTTTTCAGCATATATACAAACCTACATGATTTTTTATAATATTTCCATTAGCTCATTTAATGATTTTATCTCATAATTCACGGTTTCAGCATGCTGTTTACCTTTTAAATTATAATAGACCTGATCAATGCCTGCCGCACGCGCACCCAAAATATCCACTTCCAGATCGTCTCCGATCATAATGCAGTCAGAGGCCATTGCTTTAACCTGTTTAAGAGCATATTCAAAGATAAGGGGTGATGGCTTTTTATGGCCGGCTTGTTCAGGCGTAATTACCTGTTTAAAATGAGATTCAATCTTTGAGGCTTTTAATTTAGAATACTGCGCATCTTCAAAACCATTAGTGATAATATGCAGCGAATACCTGGTTCCCAGGTAATTTAATATTTCATGTGTAAACGGCTGTACAATGCTTTTATGCGGAGCGATTTCAACATAATCCTCACTTAAACTGTAACTCAGATCATAATTTTTTATGCCAAAATGCTGCAGCACAAGTAAAAAACGCTTGTACCTGAGCGATTGCTTGCTTATTTTCCCTTTTGAATAATCAGCCCAGAACTTCTTATTTATTTCATCGTATTTTTCAATGAACCTATCAAGTGAAACCAATCCCATTTCATGCAGGGCATATTTCTGATACAACTCCCTTAATGCCTCAACAGAGTTAGCGTCAGCATCCCATAGTGTATGATCAAGATCAAAAAATATGTGCCGGTATCTCAATGAAAAATGTACTGATAAATATTATTGTAAAAAAAATACAGGACAATAGCCCAGCCCACAATGGATATAAACATATAGGACATTATCTTCTTCCTGTTTTTATAATACCGAACAGCTAAAAAAACACCCAACGGGATTGATAAAAGTGAAGGAGTGAGAATTGAGAGGCCAAACAAACCGAATCTTTGTTTGACTTTAATGATCGTTTTATTTGTAAAGGTAAATTTACGCTTCTGCTTAGTCTTCACCTGCTCAACATCCGGTTGACCCTTACTTTCAATAAGCTTTTGCCTTACTTTTTTATACGAACGGATCAATGCCTCGCTTATAAAGGTAAACACCAATGTCCCGGCCATTCCCCCGCTAATAGTAACTGTTAACACTTTGAAAAATGACCAATTGGCGAATACAGCTGAGGGCACACCTGCCAAACCAAATTTTAAAGCACTTAGTACAAAAACTCCGGCTATTTCCAGAAACTCTTTCCAACCCATAACAACAATTATAGCTTTATACCAAATGAAAGATCCCCTGCATCTCCAAGTCCGGGTACGATGTATGACTGAACAGTAAGTTCATCGTCAACAGCTCCTATCCAAAGTGAAATAGAATCGGGTAAATGCTTTTTTACATATTCAACTCCTTCGTGACTGGCAATGACTGACACCACATGAATTTTTTTAGGCGCACCTCTACGGAGCAATGCCTTATATGTAAGTTCAATGGAAGTACCTGTGGCCAGCATTGGATCGGCAAGAATGAGTGTTTTATTATTGAGATCGGGAGAGGCCATATATTCAACTTTAACATCAAAGCTTCCGTCCTTCTGATGTTGACGGTAAGCCGATACAAATGCATTTTCGGCTTTATCAAACACGTTGTGCATGCCATGATGCAAAGGCAATCCGGCTCTCAGCACAGTAGCTAATACAGGCTGTTCTGCCAGAACATTCGCATGAGCATGCCCAAGCGGTGTAGTTACTTCAATGGTATTATACGAAAGTGTTTTACTAATCTCATAGGCAAATATTTCACCCATACGCTCAATATTCCTTCTGAAGCGCATACTATCGTTCTGTATCGTCACATCGCGCAATTCGGCCATATACTGGTTCAACACCGAATTCATTTGACTCATTATTGTTACCTGCATAATTGTTTTTATTTTATTTCTATAAATATAGCGTTTTTAGAGGTAAAGGGGAAGGATGCGCAATCAGCTCACTGCATACTTAACGACATCTTCATACAACTCACGCCAGCCAAACCAAACCTTGTCGTTACTTAATGTTTCATTGTGCCATAAACTCATGAACACCCCATTCACAGCACGCACTTCATCCACCAGGGGCTTAATGTAGTCCATCGCTTCTTCAGGATCAACTTTCATGTAATATTTTAGGGTTGCATCCATTACAGCGAACGGATGAACTTTAAGGCGCGTTTCTACCTCCTGATCGAGATCGTAAAAATTGAAAGGTGTACACGTACCTGCCCTGAAGCCAACCTGGTTGGCATAACCCATAGAGTAGTCGTCCGTTATATCCAGATCAATCAGGCTGCGATAGGTATCGGGGAAACGTAACTTTAGAAAATGTTGACGGCTTTTTGTAATCTCACGGTTAAGTATTGAAGATAACCGCTTAAGCTCTTTTTGCAACTGGGGTTTCCTTGCATTCGATGCATACGAAGGGTGTATGCCAACATCTGCCTGGTCTGCCAGATTTTTTATGAGAGAGCGGAATTTGTTGTTTTCCGGTGAAATGTTTTTGTCATTTATATCATAATCGCCCAGCAATATAAAATAGACCGGACGAAGCTTATACTTCCGTTGAATATCGAACAACAGATCATACGTATCATAGGGATCCTTCCGCGCCCCGATCAACACTTTGGTCCGCTCGGTTACCTGCTGCAGGTCGAATTGTGTGAATGATTTGGCATATCCGCCAAGTGTGCGCATCAACCCTTTTTCCTTATATGCGTAGGCGTTATCAATATCAATTGTTGAGACGTATTTATACTTACGCTCCGGAAATTTTAAGGCAGGGTATCGCTTTGCTATAAGATCCCTGATCCAGCTTGCCCATATATTTACTACCGGCTTGTGCAAAAAATTGTGCTTATACGCCAGGCTTTCAAACGCGTTGTAACGATCGTATTTATCGCGGATATGAGGCAGATACTCTTCATACCTGCTTACCAGGTAAAAGATAGCCGCAAAGGGATCAAAAGGAAGTACGGAATGTTTCCCTGTACCACAAAACACAACATTGTGTTCCCACTCAAACACTTGTATGTTTTGTTCACTGATACCGGTTTCGAACAGAAGCTTACTGCATTGTATAAAAAGTTCATCACCAATCGGCTGATAAGCATAACAAATTTTCTCCTGTGCATAGTTTTTGAACCTGTCAATATCAGACACGAGCTCAAAATCAATACCAAGTATATCCTTAAATACAAGATGGAAAATATACCGGCAGCGGTTTGTTATTTTAGGAACGTAGATAAGCAGCATCAGTCAATGACTTGCTTTAAGTGATGCTCAACATGATCAACATAATCATCAACTATAAACTGTAATCTAAGCGTTCCGTATTCCGGAAAATCGGCCACATTACTTAACTTAAAGCTATCCATGCTCTTTAAAACATGGAGCAAATGAAGATTATAAACGTGCCACAACTCGATTAAATCAACCCATTTGCGCTCGTTGTAATGCTGAACTTCCACCCACTCCTTCTGTTTGTATTGAGGTAACTGTAAATTATTATCGATCTGCATACGCACAAACCGCTGATGATTATTCGATGCCGAATCAACCAGGTGTCCCATCACTTCCTTTTTTGACCACTTACCGATAAGCGTACGTTCTGAAGCCTGCTTTTCTGTGATTTTTTTTAACTTTTTTGGAACTTCTTTTAATATTTTTTCGAGTCGATCTGTTGCAGCTATCATATTTCAAATTTATATATTATCTAAATTAATAAAATTCTGCTCTTCCCACCTCAAGCAGAAAAGCCTGAGAGGGTTAACTTATCCTGCTCCAATTGGTTTTACTTTGATTGATAAGAACGTACTGATTGGCAATTCGCACGTTGGCAGGCCGTTCAATATTCGGATCATTGGCTAAAAGCGCTGATGCTGCATTACGGGCTAAAAGTAGTATCTGTGCATCCTTAACGAGATCCGATATTTTCAGGTCAACAACCCCGCTTTGTTGTGTACCCGCGAGATCGCCGGGGCCGCGAAGACGAAGATCCACTTCTGCTATCTCAAAACCATCATTGGTGCGCACCATTGTTTCAATACGGATTTTTGACTCAGCGCTCAGTTTAAATGAAGTAAGTAAAATACAATAACTCTTATCAGCCCCGCGCCCTACCCTACCGCGTAACTGGTGCAATTGCGACAAACCAAAGCGCTCTGCATTTTCGATCACCATTACACTGGCATTTGGCACGTTAACACCCACTTCAATAACCGTTGTAGCCACCATTATATGAGTTTCGCCTTTAACGAAACGCTGCATTTCGAAATCTTTGTCGGCTGCTTTCATTTTCCCGTGCACAATACTTACACGATACTCAGGCGGTGGAAATGCACGCACAACACTTTCATATCCATCCATCAGGTTTTTCAGGTCAAGTTTTTCCGATTCCTCTATCAATGGGTATACAACATAGATCTGCCGGCCCAAAGCGATCTGCTCTTTCATAAAACCAAACACCCGCAGGCGCTGTGAATCAAATTTATGTGATGTAGATATTGGTTTACGACCGGGCGGCAATTCATCAATAACAGAAACATCCAGATCGCCATACAATGTCATGGCCAGCGTACGTGGTATTGGGGTTGCCGACATAATCAGCACGTGCGGGGGCTGTGTGTTTTTCTTCCACATACGCGCGCGTTGAGCTACACCAAAACGGTGCTGCTCATCAATAACGATCAGGCCAAGATTTTGGAACAACACTTCATCTTCCAGCAAAGCATGCGTGCCGATTAAAATATGTAATTCACCACTTTGCAGCTGAGCGTGTAAAATTTTTCGCTCCGATTTTTTTGTAGAGCCTGTAAGCAAGTCGACTTTTATATGCAGCTTCTCCACCATTTTACTGATGGTTTCATAATGCTGGTTGGCGAGAATTTCTGTGGGAGCTATTATACAGGCCTGGAAACCATTATCCATTGCAATAAGCATGGTCATTAAGGCAACCAATGTTTTTCCACTGCCTACATCGCCCTGCAACAAGCGATTCATCTGTTTTCCGGAACCCATATCCGAACGGATCTCTTTGATCACACGCTTCTGAGCATTCGTTAATTCAAAAGGCAGATAGTTGGAATAAAAATTATTGAAATAGTCGCCAACCTTGCTGAAAATAAATCCCTTAAAATTTTTGCTGCGAATAACTTTTAAGCGCAATAACCTCAGCTGTATAAAAAACAACTCTTCAAATTTCAAGCGATATTCCGCCTTCTGTAAGGCCTCCGGACTTTCCGGCAAATGAATGTTTTTAAACGCCTGTTCACGTGAAATAAATTTATATTCCGTCAGCAATTCATCAGAAAGTGTTTCCGGGATATTTTTATTAATGTTTGCTATAAGTGCTTTGATCAGCTTATATACCCCCCTGCTGTCAAGTCCTTTATTCTTCATCAGCTCGGTAGTATTG
>JAEUTS010000231.1 GCA_016787005.1 Bacteroidia bacterium | reverse complement strand
TTGTTCAAATTATTGCACTTATTTCAGGGCATTGATCAATTTACTCGCTAAGTTACGTATTATGGTCTTTCAATTTCTAAAGATGTTTAGTATCTTAGTAAGCTTATATTATATACAAATTGAGTCCTTTTATTAAATACTTTTCCACCTCATCCCGTCTGTATAAACTTCTTATTTCAGGGGTTTTTGTCCTGTTTATTTCTGTTTCCGCATTTGGCCAGTTTTATTATGGTTCACAGATGGATTTTGGTAAAAATCGTTTGCAGTATAAGAAAGATCTGTATTGGACCTATTCGGCCTATAACCGGTATGAAGTTTATTATTATGAGGGGGGTAAAGAGATAGCGAATTATGTTGCCAAATCAGCACAAAAAAATCTTATTGAATTGGAGCGAATGTTCGATTACCAATCAGATGAACGGATACAATTCATTGTTTACAATAAGCAAAGTGAATTCAAGCAAAGTAACCTGGGTCTTGCAAATGATGAGCAGTACAACATTGGCGGTGTAACCCGTATTGTCGGAACTAAAGTGGCCGTGTATTTTGAGGGTGATCACCAGAAATTAGAAGAGCAGATTCGCGGCGGAATAGCTGAAGTACTCATAAATCAGATGATGTATGGCGGTAATTTAAAGGACATGTTTAAGAACGCCACATTACTTGCCTTGCCTGAGTGGTTCATGAAAGGGCTCGTGTCACATGTAGCAAATAAATGGAATGCCGACATAGATAATAAAGTAAGAGATGGTATCCTGAACGGGCGTTATAATAAATTCAACCGGCTTACAGGTGCCGATGCGCTTTATGCCGGACATTCTATCTGGAACTATATTGCCGAAACATATGGTGATGGTGTTATTTCGAATGTGCTCTACATGACGCGCGTTAGTCGTAATGTGGAAAGTGCTTTTCTTTTTGTACTTGGCGTTTCAATGAAAAGTCTCTCCCGGGACTACCTGGCCTATTACCAGCTTCGTTACGACGATCAGGATAAAACAAAATTGTTGCCAACTCAGGTTCCTGTAGTTAAAAAACCTAAGGTTACACGTGTTTATACGCAGGCTAAGATAAGTCCGGATGGTAATTACATGGTTTATGTTACCAATGAATTAGGGCAGTATAAAGTGTGGCTGCAAAACTTAAAGGAGAGCAAAAGGCCAAAGAGAATTATAAAATCAGGCCATAAGCTTGATCGCATCAACGACTATTCCTACCCCTTGCTCGCCTGGCATCCTACAGGTTTGTTGTTCTCGATGATAACCGAGGAGAAAGGTGAACTCTATTTAACACAGTATACATTGGAGACACGTGATAAAGCGAAACGCACCATCATCAATTTCGATAAGATACTTGACTTCTCGTATTCGGATGATGGAAAGAAATTTGCCATGTCGGCTGTGCAAAAGGGGCAGAGCGATATTTTTGTTTTCACTGCAGCATCAAACGGCTTTGAGCAGATTACAAAGGATATTTACGATGACCTGAATCCCCGTTTTGTCCATGGTTCTAAGGAAATTGTTTTCAGTTCCAATCGTTCCAATGATACAATCCGCTTTGAAACTGAGAACAATTACAAGGCCAATATGCGGCCTACGAAAGATCTTTTCGTGTTCAATTACATTTCGAAATCAAACACGCTTCGCCGGCTTACAAATACCCCTACAATCAATGAGACCAATCCCGCTGACTATGACAGTTCTAATTATTCTTTTATAAGCGATCAGAGCGGTATAAGGAACAGGTATATTGCTCATTTCGATAGTGTGATAAGTTATGTGGATACATCGGCGCATTACCGCTTTGTTGTGAGCGGCCAGCCTGTAACTAATTTTTCCCGGAATATTATCGAACAGGATATTAATGTAAAAGCGAATAAATATGTCGATATTATTTATTCAAATGGAAAATATTGGATTTATCCGGGAAACTTAAGTCCTGTTACTGCTTTGGTGCCTGTTGACCTGAAGAATACAGCTTTCAGGGATGATAGGTTAAAAGAAGAGCGCAAGGGTCCGCAAAAAAGGACAGAGTCTCAGTTAACTATTATCCCTGTTGAAACGTTGCCGGTAAAATCACCCGACATACTTCCTGTAAAGAGGGATAGCGGATATGTGGATATTAATAATTATACGTTTGAAAATGAAAAGGGAAAATCCGGGCAAAGGAAAGAGGAGGTAAAAAAAGAAGAGCCCAAGCCACCTGTTGTTGTTGGCTCTCCGGCAGTTGTGAGCGATTCGCTTAGGGCATTAGCTAAACGCGATTCATTAAAGAAAGAATTTAAGCTGTCCCCGCAAAAAAACTATTACATCAATTTCGCCACTGATTATGTTGTAACACAGCTCGATAATAGTTATTTAAACTCTTCGTACCAACGGTTCACCGGAGGCGGAAGTCCTGTTTACCTGAACCCTGGTTTTAATGGTCTTTTTAAGATCGGGTTAAGCGACTTGTTTGAAGACTATAGAATAGTTTCCGGCGTTCGACTGGGAACCAACCTCGACAATAATGAATACTTCATGAGTTATGAGAATCGCGTTCATAATCTCGACAGGCAGCTTGTTTTACACCGTCAGTCTTTTCAAACGGTCGCTAATGGTTCAATGGTAAAGCTTCTTACTCACGACGCTAAATATTCTTTGAAATTGCCGTTTAGCGAAGTCGCTTGTTTAAAAGGAACAGCCACTTTGCGTAATGATCGTACCGTGTTTCTTGCAACGGATTTTCCTGCGTTAAAGCAGGATTATATTTATGAAACCTGGGCTTCAGGTAAACTCGAATATATATTCGACAATACGCTTAATAAAGGACTGAATCTTTTCAATGGCACACGATTGAAAGTGTTTGCGGAGTATTACAGGCGAATTGATCGCTCAAGTTCTATCCTCCCATCCCCTTTATTGACCCTCTTGGGTGAAAAAAATTCTGCAACTGTAAATGATAATGGTACCGATTTCGTTGTCGCCGGTTTTGATGTCCGCCACTACCAGAAAATTCACCGCAACCTGATTTGGGCAAGCCGCATCGCCGGAAGCACCTCCTTTGGGAAACAAAAGCTGGTTTATTATATGGGCGGGGTTGACAATTGGTTTTCACCCCGCTTCGATAATTCAATTAATATTGCGACAGATCAGAATTATGCTTACCAGACATTGGCAACGCCCGTTCGCGGCTTTTACCAGAATATCCGTAACGGGAATACGTTTGTTGTACTGAATAACGAATTACGTTGGCCCATTTTCAAATATTTCCTCAATCGCCCTATCCGTTCCGACTTCATTAATAATTTTCAGATCATAGGTTTTGGTGACCTTGGAACGGCGTGGACCGGTCCGGATCCTTACTCATCTACAAATTCATTGAATACCCGAATTATTAACAGGGGGCCGATCACCGTTACAATATCATCAAAGCGGGAGCCCCTGGTTGGAGGGTATGGTTTTGGCTTACGGAGCAGGATATGGGGTTATTTTGTGCGCGTTGATTGGGCCTGGGGTGTGGAGGACAGGATAATATTGCCGCGCATACTTTACCTTTCATTTAGCCTTGATTTTTAAAAACACGATCTGTTGAATAAATCTCTAAATATGAACACGATAATTATTTTATTATGTGTTGGCCTTGTTGCCGGCATACTAAGCGGTATGGTTGGTATTGGCGGCGGGATCATTATTGTTCCCGCTTTGGTTTATTTTTTAGGTGTAAGTCAGCATACAGCTCAGGGAACAACCCTTGCTATGTTTTTAATGCCCATCGGGATATTGGGTGTGTTCAATTATTATAAGGCGGGCCATGTGGATGTTAAAACGGCGTTGATCATCGCAATTACCTTTGTATTGGGAAGTTTTGTCGGCTCAAAAATTGCCATTGGCCTCGACCAAACTATGGTGAAAAGAATTTTCGGAGTGATTATCCTGTTCATCTCCATTAAAATGATCTTAGGAAAATAGTTTATGTCTGATTTAAAAGAACATGTCAGATCATTGGCTGCTCAATACTTCAACGAAGTTGTTGAGATAAGGCGCCATCTGCATGCTAACCCCGAACTTTCGTTCGAAGAGTTTAATACCTCGGCTTTTATCGCATCCCGCTTAAAGGCGTTCAATATTCCGTTTACGGATGGTTATGTTAAAACAGGTATAGTTGCATTAATAAAGGGAAGAAATCCGGACAAAAGGACTATCGCGCTCCGTGCCGATATTGATGCGCTGCCGATCAAAGAAGAAAACAAAGTTCCTTATTGTTCAACCAATCCGGGTGTTATGCATGCCTGCGGGCATG
Source organism: Bacteroidia bacterium (assembly GCA_016787005.1). Classification (GTDB taxonomy): domain Bacteria; phylum Bacteroidota; class Bacteroidia; order JABDFU01; family JABDFU01; genus JABDFU01. The sequence goes on along the minus strand of JAEUTS010000231.1, from coordinate 806 downwards.
ATGTACACACATCCTCTTTGATTGGCACTGCAAAAATATTGAATGAACTTAGAAATGAGTTTGAGGGAACAGTTAAACTGATTTTTCAGCCGGGGGAGGAAAAACTTCCGGGCGGCGCTTCATTAATGATAAAGGAAGGAGTGCTTGAAAATCCAAGACCGAAAAGTATTTTGGCTCAACATGTATTTACCACAATGGAAGCGGGCAAAGCGGGCTTCCGCAGCGGGATGTATATGGCATCCACGGATGAGCTATATGTAACGGTAAAAGGAAAAGGCGGCCATGCCGCAATGTCGGGTACATATATCAGTCCGCTCCTCATCACTTCGGAGATTTTGCTTGAGTTGAATAAGGAGTTTATGCTGACTCCGCAAAAGGATAGTATTCCTACAGTTTTGGCTTTTGGAAGAATGATCGGTAATGGCGTAACAAATGTTATTCCGAATGAAGTTCAGCTGGAAGGCACATTTCGTACCATGAACGAAGAGTGGAGAAAAGAAGCACATGTAAAAATGAAAAATATTGCTGAAGGCATTGCAAAAAAATGGGGTGGAACATGTGATTTTAATATCGCTGCGGGTTATCCGTTGTTGACCAATGATGCGCAAACAACAATGCGTGCAAAAGAATCCGCAATTGATTATTTGGGAACAGAGAATGTGGAGGATCTTGATCTCCGTATGACCGGGGAAGACTTTTCTTATTATACACAACATATACCTGCCTGTTTTTACAGATTGGGAACAGCCAATAAGTCAAAAGGAATTACTTCTGGTGTTCATACATCCACATTCGATATTGATGAG
>JAEUTS010000229.1 GCA_016787005.1 Bacteroidia bacterium | reverse complement strand
TGTCGGAGAACGAATCATCCAGGACTTTCTGAAGATCAATTCAAAAGTTAAAGCTATATCGCTCCGCTACTTTAACCCGGTTGGTGCACATACAACAGGATTGATCGGAGAATTGCCCGCAAACCGTCCGAATAATCTTGTGCCGATAATTACACAAACCGCTATTGGCAGGATAAAAGAGATGAGCGTATATGGTGATGATTACAAAACACGCGACGGAACCTGTGTACGTGATTATGTGCATGTTTGTGATATTGCCGATGCGCATGTGAAAGCCTTAAAATTTCTGAATGAAGAAATTCAGGATACAAACTATTCATTATTTAACCTGGGTACCGGAAATGGAACAACTGTTCTGGAAGCAATAAAGGCCTTTGAAAAGATATCGAAACAGAAATTAAATTACAGAATTGCCTCCCGGAGACCAGGTGATGTGGCCGCGATTTTTTCCGACAGCTCCAAAGCGCAGAAAATGTTGAAATGGAAACCCAAACATTCAATTGAATCCATGATGAAAACAGCCTGGATGTGGGAGCAGAATTTAAAGGCCCCACCAAACCTTCCGCCTCAGGCGGAGAGGAACTAAATTGGATTTAAGGGGAGTTCCTAAAATTTATTTTTATCGGAAACAATTGAATAATAGAACATTTGAATATAGAATAGCGAAGTAAATACGATTAATTCAACGATTTTCCTTACTTCTTCATTCGTTATTCAAATGTTCGAATGTTCGTTATTCAATTTATAGAACTACCCTTAATTACTTTTTAAGAAACTATATTACCCCTTCCCCATCTGAGAAGGCAAGGCCTGCCTGCACGAAGCCGAAGTTTCGTTTCGGGGAAGGCCGGGATGGAGCCTATTCATGGTGATACGACTCTCCCTTTATAATAGTGAATGCCCTATAAAGCTGCTCAACAAAAAACAACCTCACCATCTGGTGCGAAAAGGTCATTTGCGAAAGCGCCAATTTATTATTCGCCCTTTTATAAATATTTTCCGAAAAACCAAAAGGGCCTCCAACAAGAAAAACAATTGTTTTAACTCCCGAATTCATCTGCTTCTGCATGAATTTCGAAAAGTCAGTTGAGGTATATTCTTTGCCTTTTTCATCTAACAATATAAGTATTGATGAAGCATCGACTTGTTTAAGAAGCTCCTCCCCTTCCCTCTTCTTTATCTCTATTGATGTATAATTTTTGGATCTCTTTACTGCGGGCAGTTCTAAGTATTCAAAGCTTACATAATGCTTCAGTCGGGCTATATAGCTGCTAATTCCTTCCCTTAAATAGGATGAATCTGTAGGGGAAATTACAATAAGCCTGATCTTCATTGTGAACAAACAATTAAGGGTGCATGAAAAATTTCCCTTCCAGGCTTCCTTCTCTTTTGGAGAAGGGTAGGATGAGGCGACAAAAAAGGGAAATTTTGCATGCACCCCGGTTAATATACTCTGCAAAAAAAGCATTTTTTCGCTTAATTCTATTATTTTTGGCTTAATTATTGATTATAGGTGTAAAATACACTAAATGAAACTTAAATTATTCATAATCTGTTTACTGATTGGGCTTAAAACAGCATTAGCGTTTGATATCAATGATGATATAGCTAATGCCATTAAATCGGGCAACAGCAAAACCCTGGCGAGCTGGTTTACAGATAATGTGGATCTGAAAGTGCTCGATCAGGAAGATGTATACAGCAAAGCACAGGCTGAACTTATTGTAAAAGATTTCTTCACAAAGCACCCGGTTAAAACGTTCAGTATAGCCCATAAAAGTTCCAAGAATGGTTCCCAATTCGCGATTGGCACATTGGAAACCACAAACGGCAAGTACCGGGTTTATTTTCTTTTGAAAAAATCGGCTGAAAAGCTACAAATACAGCAGTTCCGTATTGAACCAGAAAATGAGTAATCCCTTTCCTGCCTCCTTAAAAGCTTCGGCAGGCAGGCAGGCTCTCCCCAAAGAGGAGAGTGATATTCTTACTTTCAAAAGTCGACCGAATCTTAAATACATTAATACCCTTATTGCAAATTCACTGCGTGAAGATATTGGTGACGGCGACCATACCTCAATCGCCTGTATACCTGCAAAAGCAAAGGGAAAAGCCCGGCTGCTGGTAAAAGAATCGGGGATAATTGCAGGTGTTGAACTGGCAAAATTTATTATCCAAAAAGTTGACCGGACTCTTCGTATCACTCAACTTATAAAAGACGGCTCCTCTGTAAAACCGGGGGACGTGGCTTTTACCATTGCAGGTTCGGCACAATCAATATTAAAAGCTGAACGCCTCATATTAAATTGTATGCAGCGTATGAGCGGAATCGCGACCAAAACAAACAAACTCATACAACTTTGCAAAGGAACCAATTCGAAAGTAATTGATACCCGAAAAACTACACCCGGTTTACGCATGCTCGAAAAATGGGCCGTAAAGATCGGGGGAGGAAGCAACCACCGCTTTGGCCTTTATGATATGATTTTAATAAAAGACAATCATATCGATTTTGCCGGCAGTATTGAAAAGGCTATTGAAGCGGCAAACAAATATCAAAAAAAGAAAAAGCTTAAAATAGAGATAGAAGCCCGGAACATGA
>JAEUTS010000384.1 GCA_016787005.1 Bacteroidia bacterium | reverse complement strand
TCCTATACAGGTATAAAAGGGCACAGGGAGGCCCTTGAAATATTTGTCAGGTCGAAAATGAAAAATGCTGTGCTTTTAATGATAGGGAATGATAACGAACATTTTAAAAGACATATGCGTTTTCACTACAGCTATTTTATATTGAATTTGTTGCGGATACTGAAACGAAAAAAAGTGATTGTTATTTCTCTTAAACGGGAAGAAACGGTGGCGGCCTATAAAACTGCTGACTTGTTTTTGTTCCCTTCAAATATCGAGTGCTCACCGATCGTATTATTCGAATGTATGGCAGCTAAAACGCCCTTTCTTACAGCGGATGTGGGCAATGCAAAAGAAATTATTGAATGGTCGGATGCGGGAGTCATTCTTCCAACAGAAATTGATAAGGATGGCAGAAGTCATGTTGAAATTGGTCGATCAGTTGAAGCGCTGAATAATTTATTCGATGATGAACATAAAAGAAAGGCACTGGCAGAAAGCGGATTTAAAGCCTGGAAAGAGAAATTCGGATGGCAGGTTATTGCAAAGCAATACGAAAACGTATATAAAAGATTGATGGAGAATAATTAACAAGCTGACAAATCCAATGAGAAACATATTAAAAAAGATCAACCCAGTAACTTTCACAGACCCGGTTTTAAATTCAGGTGAAACCGAATTTGAAGTGAATAATTGGATAATATCCGATTTTGTGATATCCAAATTAGTACCTGTGGTCGGAGTACATCCGTTTCCCCTGAATGAGCTCATGCTGATGTCTTCGGCTGTTTGCCGTTTTAAACCAACGTTGATCTTTGAATGGGGAACGAACATCGGTAAATCGGCCAGGGTTTTTTATGAAACAATAAAAGCATTTAAGATTAATTGCGAGATACATACCATTGATCTTCCTGATCATGTTTTTCACAATGAACACCCGCACCAAAGCAGGGGACAGTTGGTCAGGGGATTAAGAAATATTACATTGCACCAGGCTGACGGAGTAACACGATCGTTTGAAGTATTTGAGAAGCAAAAGGAGAAGGGAAATGTATTGTTTTTTATAGATGGCGATCATAGCTATGAAACAGTGAAACGTGAGCTGAGTTCGATCCTTGAACGGATTCCTTCTGCCATAATTTTATTGCATGATACATTTTACCAGTCGGCGGGATCGGGCTATAACATTGGCCCTTTCAAAGCTATAGAAGATGTGCTGGAAGGGAAACGAGCGGCCTATAAGGTAATTGCCACAAATACGGGCTTGCCGGGAATGACGTTAGTATTTAAAAAATAAATTAGAATGGTTGTTGTAAAACTTATGGGAGGTCTTGGTAACCAGCTATTCCAATATTCGGCCGGTTTTGCATTGGCACAAAGGCTGGGAGTCCGTTTGTTGCTTGATACATCGTTCCTTGAAAACAAAGCCACAGAAACTGTTTATACAAAGCGCAATTTTGAGTTGGGTTATTTATCTGTTAAAGCTGGCCTTTCCACTCCACAAGAAGTGAGTAAACTTTTCAGAGTAGAGCGAAACAAGTTATTTAGAAAGCTTTCAATGCGGTTTCCTTCACTTTTACATAATGCGGTATACAATGAGCGCGGGTATATATTCAATGAAGCTTTTTCAGAACTTAAGGATCCGGTTTACCTGAATGGTTTTTGGCAATCAGAAAAATATTTCGCGAACATACGTGAGGAATTAATAAGAACCCATTTCAATCCTGTTGAAACAATAAGTGAGCGCAATAAGGCTTTGTTGGATCAGATTAATTCGTGTAATTCGGTGAGTGTGCATGTAAGGAGGACAGATTATGTTACTGATGCTAAGACGAACTCGTTTCATGGCTTATGTACACCATTTTATTACCTGAAAGCATGTTCATACATTGCTGAGCGGACGGAGTCTCTCCATTTTTTTATGTTTTCGGATGATCCGGAGTGGGTAAAGGATAATTTAAAGCTAAAATTTCCTGCAACATATATTTCGCACAACAAAGGAGATGAATCATTCTGGGATATGTACCTGATGCGGTTTTGCAAACATAATATCATTGCGAACAGCAGTTTTAGCTGGTGGGGAGCATGGCTTAATAATTTTGACAAGAAAATTGTTGTCGTGCCTCAGAAATGGTTCAATGATCCGGAGGCGAATAAAAATGATATTGTTCCTGAAACATGGATACGGTTATAGATCAAAATTTAACTGGGTATTAAAATGAGTGTTCCATTGGTAAGCGTTATTTTGCCGGTTTACAATGCTGAAAAGTATGTAGGGAGTGCTATTCAAAGTATCCTCGATCAATCGTACTCCAATTTTGAGTTGCTTGTTATTGAAGATGGTTCAACAGATCGTTCATTGGAAATAATTCGTTCATTCACCGATAAACGCATTGTTGTAATTGAGAATAACAAAAATATCGGTCTTGTAGCCTCCTTAAATAAAGGCATTGAAAGTTCCCGGGGGACGTATATAGCCCGCATGGATGCTGACGATGAATCGATGCCCGAACGTTTTAAAAAACAGGTTGAATACCTGGAATTGCATCCGGATATTGGCGTTTTAGGTACCGCGACACTTACCTTCGGTAGTAACAGGAGTGTTGTAACACGCTATCTTCCTACACATGATGGATTATTAACATTGCTCTTTTTTAATTCATGTATGTGTCATCCTTCCGTAATGATGCGAAGGCGGGTACTTGATTCGGATAAAATTCGTTATGATGAGACATACAGGAACGCCGAAGATTATGATATGTGGACAAGGCTTGCGGCTCTAACAAAGCTGGCAAATCTGCATGAGCCATTGCTAAAATACCGTATACACGAGACTCAGATTACCCGGGCACAAAAAGCAGGCGTCAATAGTTCTGCTACTGCTATCAGGAAAAGGCAATTAAAATTTTTACATCTTGAGCCGTCTGCCCGCGAGATTGAAATTCATGATAGTATTGCCCAAAGCAATGCAATTAGTAGTGTTTCAGAGCTATCGGAGATGGAACAATGGTTGATCAGGTTGGTGAACTCGAATCTAATGTACAAGGTAGTGTCGCCGGAGGTTTTTAGTTCATACATTACAGATATCTGGCTGGACCTTTGTGCAAGATCGGGGGAAGGGATGCATCATTATAAAATAGCTATGGGATCGGTACTTGCAAAAGATGTGAAACTAATTTCTCCGCGATCTATCCGGACTTTTGTAAAAATGTTTATCTGATATAAATGAGCAATAACCTGATATCTGTTATTATTCCGACATACAACTATGCTCATTTTTTGCCCCAGGCGATAAATTCAATTCTGGAACAAACTTATGCTAATTGGGAGTGCATTATTATTGATGATGGTTCAACAGATGATACTAAGGTTGTTGCGGAAAAATTTACCGCTGCCGACGATCGTATTAAGTATCATTACCAGGTTAATGCGGGTCTTTCAGCTTCACGAAATAAGGGCATCGAACTTGCCAAAGGTGAATGGATACAGTTTTTGGACGCAGACGACCTGCTGCATTCCGAAAAATTCAGTAAACAGCTTGCTGTTTTTATGAGGGAGCAGGATGCAGATGTTGTTTATTCGGATTACATGTGGTTTGAGCAAACTATTCAGGCAGCCTGGATAGCGCCCGGTTATTATTCTGCAATTAAGGGTGATGCCTGTAAAGCTTTTTTGATGAAATGGGAAAAGGGTTTTTCTATTCCTATTCATTCATATTTATTCAGGCGCTCCTGTTTTATGCGCTGGGGACTTTTTGACATACATTTGCCAACCCATGAAGATATTGATTTACAGTTACGCTACTCTCTGCATGGAGCACCTTACGTATACAGTGAAGGTGTAATGGCTTATTATCGTGTTCATCAAAGCAGTATGGCGAAAGATCTCACGCTCATGCATAAAGGTTACCTCTTGGCGCTTTTAAAAGTGGTTTTAAATTCTGATCACAGATCAGGATACAGGCTCATGGCTTTACACCGCTATTTTGGAGAAGTGTTGAATTCCTGTCTTGATACGATACGTGGAAAAAAAAACAGGTTGTTTACTTCTCTTAATGTTCCGGGTGGATATCTGTTTAGCTTTACAGGTATTGTTTTAAGCCCTATATATTTAATTTTTAAACTGATTGAGAAATCAGCAAGATAAGCCCTGATGACTAAAGAAGTGAGCATAGTTATTGTTAATTACAATGTCAAAGACTTTTTGTTGACCTGTATAACATCGTTCGAAAAGTTTCATAAAGGGAAATTGGAATATGAAATTATTGTAGTTGATAATGCTTCAACAGACGGGAGCAAGGAAGCGCTTAAGTCGGCATTTCCGGAAATATTGATAATTGCCAATGCAAATAATAGGGGATTCCCGTCAGCAAATAACCAGGGATTTGCCATTGCGCGGGGCAAATACATTTTTATGCTGAATCCCGATACTGAATTTATGGACGATAGCGTTTTTAAATTATATAGTTATTGTGAAGCCCAAGTTGAAGCAATGATAGTTGCACCTAAACTGTTGAATACCGATAAAACTTTTCAACAGTCAGTATGGCGTTACCCGAATTTACGGACGATTTTTTGTGAAACGCATTATCTTAATTTTTTATTGAACCATAAGAATTATAAGGATAAATCGTTTGATGTTCCCTTTGAAGCTGAATCATTTTCAGGTGCGGCTATATTTTTCAGGAAAGATATCTTAGAGATGATCGGTGATCTTGATGAAACCATGTTTTGGATAGAGGACGTAGAGTTTTGTTACCGGGCACATAAAGCAGGATTAAAACTGATGTATTATCCCCAGGCGCAGATCATACATCATATCGGACAAAGCGCAAAAAAGAACTATACAGTTTCTTTGTCCAATCAGGTGTTTAACAAAATAAAATTTTTCAGAAAACATTACAACAAAATCCGATGGTTCCTGGTTATCTGTCTTAGTTTTTATCATTGCCTGTTCAAACTCATTGTTTTCAGCATTCTGTCTCCGTTCAGTCCTGTCTTTTTTAAAAAGGCAAAAGCTTATCTTTATACCATTCCAAGGGTGTTTAATCCGCCTGTCGGGATTGAATGATGGCCATACTTCAGCGCATACTTATAACAGGTGCTACAGGTTTCGTTGGCCAGCATCTGCTCGATCAAATTTCCCGCGACAAATACCGGATCCGCATTCTGACAAGAGACCGGCACAAAAAATTGTGGTGCTCCACAAAAGATGTAGAGATGGCAGAGGGAGACCTTGCTGATGTCGTTGCCGTATCGAATGCCTTGAAAGACATTAATGTTGTGATTAATATAGCTGCAGAACTCAGGGATAGCTCAAAATTTGAGCTGACGAATGTAAAGGGTGTTGAAAATCTGATTGCAGGATGTATTCAACACAAAGTAGATAGGTTGATTCACCTGAGCAGTGTTGGAGTAATTGGTATGCCTTTTTCAAAGGAAAGAATTGTACTTAATGAGGGAGTGATCTGCAGGCCTCAGGAGGGTTATGAAAGTACAAAATACAAAGCGGAAGAACTATTGATCGCAGCCGGAGAGAGTGGAACAATCGGAGTTTGTATTATCAGACCAACAAACGTTTTTGGAGAGCACCACCCTTATAATTCCCTGCTTAATCTTTTTAAATATATTAACTCACCATTTCCCGTATTTTATAATAAAGATGCGGTTGTAAATTATTTGTATGTGAAGGATCTTGTAATGTTTATTACGAGACTTCTCGAAGCCCCTGAAATTAAAGGAATTTACAATTTGGGTAGTCCCTGCAGGAATGAAGAGTTCTTCATTCAGATGGGATCTTCATTAGAGAGGCCGGTAAAACCATTGCTTCTTCCTTCTTTTTTGTTTAGCATGCTCGAAACGATTAACTATTTTTACATAAAGAGGGTCAGATTGAAATTCAGAGCTTTATCAAATAAAGTTGAATACAGTGATCAGAAAGCAAGGACTATTTTTAATTATCCATATGGATTAGCTAAAGGCATTGATAATGTGGTAAAGTATTATAGAAACAGGGGGTTTTTAAAATGAAGATATGCATACTTGCTGATGGTCAAAGTATTCACACTAAAAGGTGGTGTGAATACTTTAGCGCGCTTGGACATGAGGTGCATCTTGTTTCATTTCGACCTGTAGATATTCCGGGAACTATAGTTCATTACATTAATGCAGGGAATATTGATGTAAAAGGTGGTAATTGGCGTATATTAACGAAGATTGGAGAGATAAAACGCCTATTGAAAGAATTTCGCCCGGATATCCTTCATGCATTGTATGCCACGAGTTATGGTGCTGTTGGTGCTTTAAGTGGTTTTCATCCTTTTATAGTTACACCACTTGGTACGGATGTGCTTATCAGCCCGGAACGATCTCTAATATATCGCTTGCTTCTTCGGTATGTATTTGGGTGCGCTGATATAATTACCTCATTGGCACCTCATGTTAAAGCCGCTATTCTAAATTATGGCGGTAAACCTGCTAAACTCAGAGAGTTTATTTTTGGAGTGAACACTGAGATATTCAATAGTAAGAACAGGAATATTCCTCAAGGTAAATTTATTATTTCAAGCACCCGTAATTTTGAAAATGTATATAATATCCCACTTATTATTAAAGCAATAGCTTTGATAAAGGATCGCATTCCCGATCTTGAAGTTCATTTTAGCGGAGATGGTTCGCTTAAGAATGAATTGATCAAAATGGTACATGCTCATGGATTGGATGAAATTGTTATTTTTCACGGACATATACCCCAGCCGGCTATGGTGGATCTGTTGAATAAATCATATTTGTACATATCCGTTTCACTGTCTGATGGGAATGCAGTTTCTGTTCTGGAAGCCATGGCCTGTGATTGCTTTCTTTTGGTTTCGGATATTGAAGCTAATCGTCAATGGGTTAAGGATGGAATAAATGGATTTGTTGTTCCTGTTAATGATGAAGCAGCACTTGCCGCAAAAATTTTACATGTTTATACAAATTACGATCGTTTGATTGGGCCGGCTATTGAAATAAACAAACTTATTCTTGATGAGAAAGGAACATTGCAGGTGAATATGAAACGTATTGAAAATATATATAAAGAATTGTTGCAAGCGGAATAAGTATCAGAATGCTTTTGCTTAATAGTTTTTTAAAATGAAAATAAGATCCTTACAAAGTTCAGAAATGGCCGGCTACAGTGCATTGTCGGCAAAGTATGGCTCTGTTTTTAATTCGTTCAAATGGATTAATATGTTTGGAAGCAATATTAGTCTTAATGGAATTTTTAATGACAACAATGATCTGATCGGAGCTTTTTTTCATTTCAAAGCATCTAAATTTGGAATGCCATATATTGCTAATCCTCCGTTTACGCCAAATAATGGTCTGTTTTTTATTAACCCGTCGACTAATAAATCCAATCAGAATACATTCGAGAAAAGTGTAATGGAACTAATTGCGGATTTCTATAAAACACTTTCGCCCTTCTTCTTTGTAACCTCGCTTCCTGTGGGATATAAGGATACACAACCCTTTTCATGGAAAAAATTTAATGTGCTTCCTAAATATACTTACCGCATCGATTTAAGTTTGCCGGAAAACACATTACTTGAAAACTTAACTTCTGAAAAAAGAAAAAGCCTGAATAAGGCGGAGAAAGATAACCTCGTTATAAAGAAGGAAAGTGACCTGACTGTGGTTTATGACCTTATATTAAAGACATTTGAAAGGCAGCACGAAAAAATAAGTGAACAGTGGCTGAAATCAATATTGTTTGAATTTGCAGACACCACAAATAGTATAGCATTTGTCGCTTATAACGGGGAAAAACCTATTGCTACCTCATTTTGTGTCAATGATAAGCATACTGCGTATTATATATTGGGAGGTTATGATGCGGATAACAGGCATCACGGGGCAGGGGTAAGTACAATGTGGAATTGTATAACTCACGCCAGGTCTGCCGGGTTAAAAGTATTCGACTTTGAAGGCTCTATGATCCCCGACATTGAAAAATATTTCAGGGAATTCGGAGGGACAATGACTCCTTATTTTGCAATGACAAAAGTGCCCCTTCCTGTGGAGGTTATATTTAAATTATTTAAACGTAAATTGATTTGATATGAGTTATTGGGTTATTAAGTTATTGAGGGAGAATCTGGTTGTACGCCTCACTAACTTAATAACCCAATAACTTAATAACTCAACAACCAACAACCTTGAAACTTTTCATCCTCACACAATATTTTCCGCCAGAAGTAGGCGCCCCTCAGAACCGTTTGTTTGAACTTGCTATACATTTAAAAAACAGGGGAGTGGATGTTTCCGTACTTACTGCCATGCCTAATTATCCTCAAATGCAGGTATATGAGGGATACAAAGGGACGTTTTATTGGCATGAGGAGATCGATGGGTTAAAAGTCCATCGTGCCTGGATCTACGTAACAACCAAACGTTCTGTTTTTCCGCGTTTGTTGAATTATTTTTCGTTTGTGTTCACTTCATTTTTTGTCGGGCTATTTAAGTTGGGTAAACAGGATTATATTTTATGTGAATCACCTCCCTTATTTTTAGGCATATCGGCTTACCTTTTAAAAAAGGTAAAAGGAGCAAAGTTGATTTTTAATGTATCTGATCTGTGGCCCGAGAGCGCAGAAAAATTGGGGTTGGTAACAAATAAGACGCTTTTGAAACTATCTACTAAACTTGAAGAATTCTTGTACCGTAAATCTGAGTTGATCACCGGCCAAACAAAGGGTATTGTTAATAATATTGCATCACGTTTTCCCGGTAAGAAAGTTACCTGGATTCCGAATGGTGTTGATCTGAATTTTTACAACTTTAAAGCAGTACATACCAACTGGCGTAAGGACAATAATTTTTCGGGAAACGATTTTATACTGATGTATGCCGGGATAATAGGACATGCGCAAGGTCTTGAAGTTATTATAAGAGCCGCGGCACGATTGAAAGATCAAATTGGTATTAAGTTTGTGTTAGTGGGTAACGGACCTGAAAAGGAGGGCTTAATAAAAATGAAAAATGAATCAGCTATTCCGAATGTGTATTTTTTTGATGTTGTAAATAAAGATCAAATGCCTCCGATCGTTTTATCAATAGATGCCGCGATCATTCCGCTTAAACGGCTTGATCTGTTCAAGGGGGCTATTCCTTCAAAAATATTTGAAACACTTGCCATGAAAAAGCCGATATTGCTTGGTGTAGAAGGTGAGGCAAAAGAGTTATTCATTGACGAAGGTAAGTCAGGCCTTGCCTTTGAACCCGAAAATGATATAGATCTGTCAGAAAAGATACTTGAGTTATATAACAACAGGCAAAAAGTAATTGAATTTGGAGAAAACGGATTCCGGTATGTTGAACAACAGTTTACCCGTGCCCGCATCGCCGGCGACCTTTTTGAATTATTAAAAACGAATTTAAAGAATTAATTATAGAAATATTGGATCAATTTAAACTGATACAACCCCGCGTAAATTTTTGGCTTTGCTGTCTAATCGCCTTTTTTTTGCCCTTTGGTATGTTGGTCCCCGTTTTTATTATTCTCTTTTTGACCAATTGGATTTTGGAAGGACGCTTTGATGAAAAGTTTTCTAATGTTCCATTATTGCCGATTTCACTGTTTGCAGGCTTGTTTGTAGTATACGTGTTTGGTATGGTTTTCACTCAGAATACCGATGCCGGCTGGTTCGATCTCCAGGTAAAACTCTCCATGCTTGTTTTTCCGGTACTGCTGTTGACAGGAACATTCGGCATCAGGCAATATTCAACTATTTTATTGTGTTTTATTGCAGGCAATGTTTTTACATCGTTGATTTGCCTTGGTAGTTCTATTTATGATTATGTTCTTACCAACGAGGTTCATTTTTTTTACGGTGCATTTTCGTTGTTCCTGCATCCGGGTTACTCTGCTATGTACATTGATCTTTGTATTGTTATTTTATTGCTTTCTTTTTCACACGACGGGTAC
>JAEUTS010000154.1 GCA_016787005.1 Bacteroidia bacterium | reverse complement strand
CACCGTATATGTAGTTGTTGAGACTGGACACGGACTGATGTTTTGCGATGTCGACCCATTGCTCCATAAAAAAGTATACGGACTGACACCGCCTGTCCCGCCGGAAGTCACAGTGGCGCAACTACCTGAACATATCGAACTTCCTGTTGCTGTAACGGTCGGACTGTTGCAATTAATAACAGTAATGTTCCTGTTTATTGTACTACTGCATGTTCCATTACTCACCGTATGAGAAATACTATATGTGCCTGCACTTAAAAATGTGTATGAATAATTTGTTGTGGTACCGCTTACATTTACCGGTGCCCCGATGGTCCACGTATAGGTTATACCGGTACCGGGCGAAGTACCTGCATTCGTAAAGCTAATTGATGACCCTATACAGGCATTTGGCGGGGCAACAAATGCTCCCGAAACAGGACTTGAGCCCGTCATGTTAATTGAGGCGGAAGCTGTACAACTATTTCCATCAGTAACAGTTATTGAGTATGATCCCGAAGTTGGAGTTTGAATACTTGGTCCGCCATAACCCGCACCAGACTGACCATTACTCCAAGTCCATGTATAGGGGCCAATAGCCCCGCCGGTTATGGTTGTCTGTATAAGACCACTGCTTGTACAACTAATAGCCATACCTATGCTTGGAGTAATTATTATGGGGGGAGGATTTGTTATAGTGATATTCCCCGTAGCGGTACACCCGCTTGCGTCAGTTAAAATAATACTATAAGTACCTGTATTTAAACCTGTGATCGTTGGGCTGACCTGGCCTGTATTCCATTGATAAATATATGAAGGAGTACCATTTGCCGGAAAAGCATTTGCCACTCCCTTGTTGGTCAGACACGACCATTGTGATGAAAAGCCGACAGACATTGCAGGTGGTTGAATTACAGTTGCCGTGGAGGTTGATGTACAGGAACCCTGCTTTATAGTTACAGTATAAGTACCGGGAGCAAGGTTTGCTATTGAATTGGTCGGTGAACCTGTAATTGTTGAACTTCCGTTACTCCAGTCATACGTATAGGAGCCTCCGGAACCTGCGCTGACCGTTGCTGTAGCGCTACCGGTATTGACACCACTGCAAACAGGATTAGTTGAGGTAATCGAAATAATATTCTGTGATTGTGTAATATTTACTGTAGCAATTGATACACAGGAACCATCAGTAACAGTAACAGTATAAGTATTAACTGTCAGGTTCGATACCTGAGATGTGAGGGTGTTTGTTATTGAATTTGCGCCATTACTCCAGCTATAGGTATATACGCCACCGGAACCATTACTAATAGTTACTTTAGCAGTTCCATTATTTCCTCCCGCGCAACTTACATTTGAAACTACAGCAGTCGTAGCCGACATTGTACAAGCGCAACCGGTCACTGTTATATACGATAATTTTGTAAGACTATCCTTTTTACATGGAGTGGTAACAACCAGTTTTACCGGAAAAGTGCCGGGAGCAGGATATGTAATTACCGGTTTTACAGAACCTGATGCTACAGGACTTGCACCTGTAAAAGTCCATTGAAACTTATAACCTGAAGTGTCGCATGAGTTATTTACAGATGGAATATATGTAACCGGAGCACCTGCACATACACTTGTAGCATTTGCCGAAAAATTTAAAGCCAACACTTTTCCTTCACAAATATTTATACACAACTGATCAAAAAAAGCGTCATCTCCACCACCAACCACTGTTTGAAACGCTCCCGGTGTTACGGGATAATTGCCAGAGGTGAACCCGGTAACATATATATAATTATCTTGAATGGCAATAGCACCGCCTACTCCTATTTCCAGATCATCATGACCGGATCCTCCCAAATACGTAATACAAGTTTGCTTTCCTGAAGGCGTATATTTTGCAATATACTGATCTTCATTTCCTCCACCAGGCCCTCCTCCAAAGACAGGTTGGTAGGCGCAGGAATTGATCGGATAATTTCCGGCCCCTTGATCCTCCCATTCGCCATATACGTATATGTTATTCGTTTTATCTATTGCAACTCCACCTATACCCCCATATTCATCAGCGGAACCTCCCAAATAAGTTCCCCATTGCCTAATACCGGAATTATTAAATTTAACAACAAAGCAATCCCATCCACCTCCCGGTACTGTTTGCTGGGCTCCCGGACTACTGATATTATTAAGAGAGTTTTCGGTTTTGCCGACCATAATTGCATTGTCAAATCCGTCTGTCGCCACACTATAGCCCTGTTCAACCTGCGTACCTCCATAATAAGTTGCCCAAACTATGGTACCTGCAGGATTATACTTTATCAAAAAAGCATCACCCGCGCCACCTGCGACAGATTGGTGGGCCAATAATACAGGAATCACTCCTCCCGTTCCAGCAACAAAAATATTATTACCGGAATCTATTGCGACAGAATTTGCAACATTACCAATAAGAGTACTCGCCCATTGAAGTGTATAATTAGAATTAAACTTAATTACTCTGCCACCACTCTGAGTCCATCCGGAATAAGCCTGACCGCAAACGATTATATTACCTAACGCATCCGTTATAATATCATGTCCTTCCAAATCGCTGTAATACGTTGACCAAATAAGACCAGCGCCTGTTGGAATAAATTTGGCGATAAACGCGTTATACATATTACCGACTCCTGTTGGCATTCCCTGAAAATAAGCACCCCCACCCGGGTTGTGAGTCGGAAGATTTGGGGAAACAGAAAGGCCTGTAACCAAAATATTATTGCCGGAGTCCGTGGCTATTGAATAAGAATAATCCGCATCTGTTCCACCAAAATAAGTCGCGAAAACACGACCGCCTGTAATAGCATTCATTTTAACAATAAACGCATCACCGGTCCCGGCAGAGCCGGCGCCAAAAACAGTTTGAAAAGCCCCGACACTAGCAGGGAAATTCACCGATGTTGTAATACCTGTAAACAATGGATATCCATCATTTCCAACTGTGGTGGCATACCCGCGATCAAGCCCGCCTCCTGCAGAACCTCCGAAATAGGTTACCCACGGATCAATCACTAAAGGGTAAGAAGGGTTATGGGTCCCGAATTCAAAGTTCAATGTGGTTCCATGTAAAACATATCGGGCAATTACATTAACTATCTTTCCGTTTATATTTTGATATACCCGGGGCATATATTCATCAAACTCACCTAAACTTGTTTTGATTATTAATCCTGCATTTTTAATTTTTAATTCATCTGCACCAGAATATTTCAATCTGATTTGAGAAGGATCTGCTCCGGGGTTTATCACGATATCATATTTTACCCCACTTTCTTTTCCGCCATAGTATTTCACGTCAATATTATCGTAAATATTTTTTATAATTATTTCGTTATACGAATTTACATTTGTCACACCTTTCGGGCAGTGCGCATAAAAATAATTGCTGTAACCCTCCACCTGTTCTCCGGTTTGTATTTCGGGATTAAGGTTGCCTCCTTCAAAACCCATATCGATCCTGTGAAATTTTACAATCGCTTTCAGGGAAAGCTCATGTCTTAATTTTTGTTCTGCCTCCTTATCAACTTTTCCCGACTTTTCCTGTTCTTCTACATTTTCATCAATTTCTGTCATCACTTTCTCCCAATCACTCTGCACGTAACTTATGCCTGTTTTTAATAAATACACATCCGCACCGTTACCGGCACCCTTAAATAAAATATCCGGGCGGGGCTTACCATCCATATCAATGATCTGGCCTTTGTTTTGAGTAAAACACATTCCGTTGCCCCGTAGGGTGTTCAATGTTGAATTCCTGGCTGAAGCAATTGCATTTGGGGCGACGATTTGACTAATGACAAAAATCAACACTACTAAGAATTTTCTTTTTCTTATTTCTACCGGTTTATACATATTAAAACCTTTTTTATTAAAAACCTAATTTAGACAGATATTAACCAGAAGTCAAACCAAATTTGTCCAAAATGCTGCCGACCGACAACAGATACCCGTTACATAAACGTATTGTATGACGAATGGGAAAAGCCTACATTAGCTGTATTAGTTATCAATTATGAAAACCCCATCGGACGATTTATTCAGACTTGTAAAATCACTGGACACTCAGGAAAAGGTCTATTTTAAAGCATTTGGTGCAAAAAAGAACCAGGGGAAAGATTCCCTTGGTTACATGAAATTGTTTGATGTAGTAGATAAATTAAAAGTAAATGATGAAGCTATTTTACGGGCTAACCTGGCCAAAAAAGGATTCAACTACAATTTAAAAAACGCCAAAGAGCAGCTTACCGAAGCCATTTATAAAAGCCTGGCTGAATTCCATTCCGGACAATCAATTACCCGCCAGTTGCAGAATCTGATCTATTATGCGGAACTATTATATGGAAAACGATTGAATAAACCGGCAGGTAATCTCGTAAAAAAGGTTGAAAAACTCGCGCTTCAATATGAACAATATAATTACCTGCTCATCACGAACTCAATAAAACTTAGTGCGATAAGACAAACACAAAACATCGGCGAAATAGAACAATATGTAAAAAAAGAGATAGATAAGGAGAGGCACTATTTTGATTGTTTAAAAAACATAAGCAACTATAACAACATTGCACTCCGGCTCGAAAAACTGGAGCACACTTATGCTACCGGTAGCGCTACAAAAAACAATGAGTTAATAAGAATAATCAACTTGGATCTGCTAAAATCGCCGGACAAGGCCCTCACTTTTTCATCGCTTCACCAATATTATTTCATACATTTTCTCCTTTATAAGCTTACAGGTTCGGGTAATAAGGAAGCTTATATAAAACAAAAGGAATGGCTCAAATACCTGGAAAGTAAAAAAGATGAATTAAAATTCCGTGCCGGAAATTATATCGGCGTGCTAGCTCGGCTGGTAACAATAATGGTACACCTGCGTCTTGACAAGGAACTGGAAGCTACATTTAGTAAAGCGAAACGATTTCTTGAAGGTCTATCTTCAAAAACTCAAACTAAAAGTCTGAAATCGGCCTTCATGTCGTTAACAATAAATTATATTGGTGGCCAAAACTCGTTCAACAAACCTGCACAGTCCATTCAGTCGTGGGAAAATATTAAACACATAGTTACTTTCGAAACTCTTTCCGACAGTATTAAAATGGTTTTGTGCGGGAATCTTTTTCATTCGTACTTTTTGGTACAGAATTTTCATGAAGCCCTGAATTACCTGAACAAAATAATAAATTCAAAAACACAGAACAGGCTTGATATATTGAATCATGCCCGGTTTTATTTATTAATGACACATTATGAATTGGAAAATGTGGAATTCCTTCCATATATGACGAGAGCGACTCGGCGCTCATTGCTAAAAGCCCAAACTCTTGTTTCGGAATATGACAAATGTATTCTCAATTATTTCGAGCGTGTACTGCCCAAAATAAGGAACAAACAGGAAGAGAAAGAAACATTTAAAAAATGGAGGCAAGAATTAGATAATATACCCGGTAAGTCGGTGCTATATTCTGAGATTGAAAATTTTGATTTTATTTTATGGATAGAGAGTAAGATACAGCAGCGAAACTTTGCCGATATTCTGAAGGAAACAGGTATGAAAAAAAAATATTATAAATTAGGTTCACGACACCTTCGCCTCAGAAGAAGGATCATTGGGTTTGTATAAATAACGGATAGTTGGCTGGTTAGGAGTTGGAGGAGTATCCTCAACAACCGACATGCCCTGATTATCATCTTCATCATCGTCCGCTTCATCCTCCCAGTCGAATTTTTCACGCTGTGGGCCTTCTTTGCGAAGGAAGAACGCAATTATAAAGCCAGCCACTGCTCCCAATAAGTGTGATTCCCATGATATTTTTGGCTGCAAGGGTAATACTCCCCATATAAGGCTGCCATACAAAAATATCATCAACAGCGAAAGTGCCATGAGGCTTTGCTTACGCCTGAACAAACCGCTGTAAAACAGGAAACAAACAAAGCTGTAGATCAAACCACTGGCACCAACGTGGTAGGCATCACGACCTGCGATCCAAACCCATACGCCGGTTGATATATATACCCAGAAGAAGGCGGAGAACGCCACCTCCCGGTAAAAGTAAAACATAATCAAACCAAGGAACAACAGGGGGACTGAGTTCGAGATAAGATGCGAATAACTGGCATGAATGAACGGACTTAAAACAATACCCACCAAACCCGAAAACCTGCGCGGGTAAATTCCATAACGCACCAGGTTAAGGTCGAACGCTTCATCGGCAAAACGTACCGCCCACAGCATAACAATAAAAAGCAGCGGAAAGGATACTATCCTGAAGAACTGGCGTGTATTCGGGTGAAGGCCCATAGAAAAAAGTTTCAGGTTTACTTCTACAACTACTTATACTTGATTTTTGACAAAATGGTTATACGAAATATGATAAATTCCAATTTAAACGTTAAATTCTGTTAAAAACGTATTCCTGCTGATATTTTAATTTACTTATTTGTATCTTAGTATCAACTTCTTTGCCAGAAAACATGGTTATCAAATTTTTATATAAAATATTACTAATTGTTTTTGCCGGCAGCGATAACGGGTTACCCGGACTTTCTGTTGATAATCCGAACGCTCCCGTTGTTAATGAAACCCATTCCCCGATTAAGATGGGGCGCATTGTTGCAAAAAAGGACAGTGTGAGTCAAACGCAGATTCCTATTATTATTTTCAATCTTATCAACACCAATCACCAGAATGCCTCTAAAAGTGCAGGGTCTCTAAAACATGCCGGGAAGGTGGCCCGTACTGTCAATAATCATCTGCCTACCGGAAAGATCTGAGGTTTCTGGCTTCGACTCCGCTTGCTTCGACTCCGCTCAGCAACCGGAGTGGAAGCAATCAGAAAATTAGCTTTTATATTCACCAAAAACTTTCCGCATCACATCGGCAATTTCGCCAAGCGTAGCATAACTTTCACAAGCGGATAGAATAGTCGGCATCAGATTGGTGTTACCCCGTGCATCAGCTTCCAGCTTACTTAGCAAAGCAGCGACTTTTTCATTATCACGTTCCGTTTTTACTTTTTTAATTTTCTCTATTTGCTGCAAACGGACTGAATCATCTATGGTAAATACATTTTGCAATGGCTTTTCCTCAGTCTCAAATTTATTCTGCCCTACAATTATTTTTTCCCTTTTCTCAATTTCACTCTGGTACTTATAGGCAGAGGCGGCAATTTCCTGCTGTATATAACCTTGTTCAATAGCACTTACAGAGCCTCCCATTGCATCTATTTTATGAATATATTCCCAGGCCTGCTCTTCCACCTCGTTGGTCAATGCCTCCACAAAGTAAGAGCCCGCAAGCGGATCAACAGTATCCGCGGCTCCGCTTTCGAAGGCGATGATCTGCTGCGTGCGTAAGGCTATGCGCGCCGCTTCTTCCGTGGGCAGGGCAATTGCCTCATCAAAACCATTAGTGTGCAATGATTGTGTTCCACCCAAAACAGCTGAAAGGGCCTGTATAGTTACCCTGGTAATATTATTATGGGGCTGCTGCGCGGTTAATGTTGATCCACCTGTTTGTGTATGAAAACGCAGCATCTGCGCGCGCGGATCACTGGCACCTAATTCTTTGGTTATTTTAGCCCACATACGGCGTGCAGACCTGAACTTGGCCACTTCTTCAAACAGGTTATTATGGGCATTAAAAAAAAATGATAATCGCTTGGCAAACAGGTTAATATCGAGTCCTTTCTCAATAGCTGCTTTAAGGTATGCTTTCCCGTTGGAAAGGGTAAAAGCCAGTTCCTGAACAGCTGTTGAACCAGCCTCCCGAATATGATAGCCAGAGATAGAAATTGTATTCCATTTCGGTACTTCTTTACTGCAATATTCAAATATGTCGGTTATGATCCGCATTGATTGTTTGGGAGGATAAATATAGGTGCCGCGCGCAGCATATTCTTTCAGCAGATCGTTTTGAATAGTGCCCGATATTTTTTTCAGATCAGCTCCCTGCTTTTTAGCCAATGCAATATACATAGCAAGCAGAATGGAAGCCGTTGAGTTGATGGTCATGGAAGTGGTAATACTTTCGAGGTTTATCCCCTCAAACAGTATTTCAATATCCTTCAACGAATCAATGGCCACTCCCGCCTTCCCTACTTCACCATCCGACATAACATGATCCGAATCGTAACCGATCTGCGTTGGCAGGTCAAAAGCGACCGACAATCCCGTTGTACCATTCTTTAGCAGGTAATGGTAACGCTTGTTTGATTCTTCTGCAGTGGAAAATCCGGCATACTGGCGCATGGTCCACAGCTTACTGCGGTACATAGTTTCCTGAACACCGCGTGTAAAAGGAAATTGACCAGGCTGTTCTTCAGGTATATCCTGCTTGGGATAGGTTCTCTTTATTTCAATACCTGAGTCGGTCAGGAATTTTTCTTTTCTTTCTTCCTCCAATGTAATTTCAATTAAAATGTTTGCCCGATTTCCTTTTTAATATACTCGATAGCCAGTGTTGTAGGCAACTTACTGAGTTTTGATGCCGAATCAACTATCAATTGCGCAAGTTCGCCGCCTGGGGTATTTTCGGGAACTTTCATGGCAACCAGGTTTATTAATTTGGTTATTTCTTCTTTCGCGTTCTTGACCATATCCCAGGCGCCCGTGCTCATGTATATCTGTTGCGATAAATTATGTTCGAACTCTGTACGGACAGCAGCCACAAGCTCCAAATGCAGTTGTTTGGATGATAATGTTGGCCTGTTAATGCGCATAACAAGACTATTGGGCGAGATACGCTCCAGGAACAATACAACGCGCTCATAGGCCTGCAGTCGAATGGGAGTTAACAGTTCCTTGTTCGCACTTTTGAGCTCCATCATTTTTTTACGGGTCTCATTATCCAAAAAGTTTTTCAGCAAATAAAATGAGGTGAGAAATACAATAATGGCGGGGATAATTATCTTAAGCAGTTCTATAAATGGATCCATGGGTTGAAAAAAGTTATTGGTTGTTGGTTGTTGGTTGTTGGTTTCAGGTTACAGGTTACAGGTTACAGGTTACAGGTTACAGGTTTCAAGTTACAAATTTTTCAGTTTATACGTTTCAAGCTTGCCTGCCGTAGGGTTTTTTGTCCCGAAGGCAGGTTACAAATTTTTCAGTTTATACATTTCAAGCTTGCCTGCCATAGGGTTTTTCGTCCCGAAGGCAGGTTACACATTTTCAGTTTATCCATTTCAAGGCTGCCGTCGAAGTATTCCACGCATCAACAGCTTTTTATTTTTCCACTATCACAAACTCAGTTCTGCGGTTTTTAGAGCGGCCCTCTTCCGTATCATTGGTGGCAATAGGCTGATTCTTTCCAAAACCTTTAAAGCCTACAAGCCTGTCTTTTGATACACCCAGTTGCTGAAGCGCTTCAAGCACCGTAAATGCCCGATCGGATGAAAGCGCCATATTGCTTTTATCATCACCTATATTATCGGTGTGGCCCTGTATCTCAATTTTAATGGTCGGGTTGGCATTCAAAAATTCCACAAACTCCTCAATAACGATCATAGATTCCTTTTTAAGTTCTGCGGAGTTGGTCTCATAATAGATATTGTTGAGTGGGTAGGTTTGCCCCTCAGAGATGGGTTTTGTTTCCATGTCAACCTTTATGGGCTTTTTGAAAGCAGTATCTTTTAAGGTAATAACCTGAGAAGTAAATGCATAATTTTCTTTCTTCATGGTCACTATTATCTCTTTGGTCTTCTTTAGATTTATAATAGCCGCATACTGGCCAGTGACTGAATCAACTACTGCATCAATTTTTTGTTTTGTCTTTGTATCCTTTATTTCAATTTTAACTTTCTCCAATGGTTCCGTCCCGTTATCCTTTGCTTTACCCGTTATAAGTGCTACATGATCAGGTCGCGCCTCTTTGTATAATGGGAATGAATAAATATCCCATCCTCC
>JAEUTS010000144.1 GCA_016787005.1 Bacteroidia bacterium | reverse complement strand
CCCTGGGAGCGTGTGAATTTATTGTCCATCATCTCTTCAGGGTTAGCTCCTGCTAAAAACAACGATGATTCGGATGCCCATTTATTCCCTGTTCCATATTGGATAAAAGTGCGGGTATTGAAGCTTACCTTTTTTGCTATTTTATTTTTATTTATCACCGTAAGTGATACAGACGCATAATCGTAACTGCTTTCCAGTGCGGATGAGCGCATGTTTAAATTGATAGTGCCTGTCCCGAACTTATAATAGTAAATATGGTCGATACCGATGTTAAGGGTGTTGTTGTAATCTTTCACACTCCATTCACCCGGCAGCAGCAGGTAGTTAAGTGAATGTCTGTCTTTCCGGTACATCGATTTAAAGAACATATAAACTTTATTACGGCCAGAAATATCTCTTCTGTCAAAACCCGCCACATAAGCATTCAGGCCATCAAGTAATTTAGCTGACATATAGATGGCCGAGCCTTTCATAAACTTATCGGTTGCAGTACGGTAATTGATCCTGAAATTGAGGTCGTCAAACTTATTAATATAGGCGTCTTTCGACAGGTTGTTTTGTGCAAGGCCTGTATTGAGCCATAAGGTAGCATCAAAAATATGGTGATAGTTCAGGTAGTTTCCATTCACGTGCCAGCCCACTTTAAGCCCATCGTAGCCATTGTACCAAACATCGGGCCTGTAAAAAATCCGGTAACTGGTCCAGTCGGCCGGGTTATAAATCTTTGAATCGAAATCCATTTTAATGGGCAAGTTCTTGCTGTTGTCAAGCATATAGGCATCTGCAAGTCGGGTACTGGGGTCTATCACCACATTATTTATTTTGCCGGGAACTTTGACTTTTGCTTCATAAGTTGGTTTTAGTTTATCCCAGCCGATCCAACGTGGTAATACTGTTGCAGTAGTCTTTTTTACAAACCAATTATTCGGGATGTGGTATTTGTATTCTATGGAGTCTGTTATAACACTAAAATCGATGGGCATTTGCATACGACCTTTGCGTTTAAATGTAATGACGTGTTCGCCGGGTTCTCTTCCTTTTTTTATGCATTGAACTTTATAATCGATTGTTTTGGCGGTTTCAAACCATTGATCAAAAAACCAGTTGAGATCGACGTGTGTAAAATTGATGATGGAACTTCTGAAATCTTCAATATAAGGATGACAAACCTTCCATTGACTGAAATAATGCTGCATGGCTGCCAGGAACAGGCTATCGCCCAAAACATATTGCAGGTTGTATAACATAGTGGCTGTTTTATAATAAACCTGTCGGTAACCACCATCATGTCGCAATCCCCCGTTAAACTCATCGGAATGTGTGTTTAAGGTTGTTTCACCACCTTTAACAGCATCAGTCATATATCCATTATACCCTCTTGTAAATCGGATCAGGTCAGGCTCAAGGTATTTGGCAACATATTTCGATTTTGGCGGGTTTTGTACAAGGTATTTGCCATCAATTTTTTCATATGCCCAACAGGTGAGGAATTGGGTAAATCCTTCATCAAGTGCCGCCCGATAAGTTTCATTGCTTCCTACCATGCCAAAAAACCAGTTATGACCTATTTCATGGGCAAACAGAGAGCGATAATCGGGGTCGGAGCCGCCATCGAGCGTAAGCATGGGGTATTCCATCCCATCCTGTGCATCCGCAACCACCATTTTAGGATAAATGTACATACCAAAGTCTTCGGAGTAGGTTCTCACTACTTTTGCCGTATAGGATGCCGCATTTTGCCAACGGGAGGCATGAGGTTCCTGCGCCATTGAGATGCATTTTATTCCATGCCACTCTGTCTCGCCGATCCGGTAAGTAGGATCCGCGGTAGCGGCAAAATCATGAACATTTTCGGCATAATAGATCCATGTTTTTGTACTTCCATCGGGTTTGATTATTTCAGACGGTTTTTCATTCCATGGTTTGTTGCTGAAGTTTTTTATATCAAGTTTGTTGCGCAACTCATCAGGCATTACTTCTCCTTTATTTTGCAATACTCCGGTTGCTTCTACAATATAATTGTTTGGGAATGTAAGCTGAACATCATAATTGCCATAGTCACCATAAAATTCATGATCCATGTGCTGTTGTGTGTCCCAGCCGAATTTGCGGTCGTACACCGAAATACGCGGATACCAATGTACCAGGTCGAAGTGCTTATACCCGAATGTGTAAAATTGTTTCATTCTATTACGTATGCTTCCATTGTCGAAATAGGTTTTAAAGTCAATATTGAATGTAACGAACTGGTTCGGTTTTAAAGGCTGAGGTAGATAAACTTTTAGAATTGTATTGTCGAGCTCGGTCTTCAGCTCAAGCCCACCTGAACTGATTTTTGTGATATTGGTGCCAAGCTCCTGCTGTTGGTATTTGCCGAATTTAACAGTGTTATTATTATTTTTATAAAGGTCGGACAAATAAGAATTTTTAACCTGGGCATTACTGTATAAATGAAAATATACATAAGTTAAATCATCGGGTGAATTATTCCAGTAAGTCAATTCCTCACTGCCATCAACAATATTGGTCTTATCATCCACACTCGCTTTTATTTTGTAATAAACATCCTGTTGCCAATAGCCTTCAAAGGGCTTACGGTTTTTCCAATAATGAGGATTATCAGCACTACGAAACAGATTGGAGTTACTGTTTGAGTTTTCCGATTGGGCAACAACAGGCTGTATACCCCTGCTAAGAAGGGCGATCAATATTATAAAAAGGCGCTTTTGCATAACAGTTAAATAGAAAAGTGAAAGTACAAAATTGTATCTAAACCCCGGAAATTTTATGATGAGCGGTTGTGAAAGCTGAACTGTTTTTCAAAAATTTCACAGGTATGGAACTCTATGTAACAAACATACGTCACATTATTTAAACAGGATTAATTTGACGGATGGGTGATCGTGTTTTTTTTCGCCGAGTGTATACTTGCATTCAGTTCGAAACCCAGCAGCAGCACAATAGAATTGAAATAGATCCAGAGCAGGACGATTATTAATGTTCCGATGGAGCCATAGAGCTTGTTGTAAGTGCCAAAGTTATTGACGTAATAGGCGAATCCGAATGAAGTAAGCAATGCCAATATGGTCGAAAAAGTTGAACCCGCGGAGATGAATTTCCATTTTGTTTTTTTTGACGGGCCGAGGAAGTAAATAAATGAGATGATCGAAAAAAATAATGTGAACAAAATTATATACCGGCCTATAACAATTGAATAATAGGATATATGTCCCAAAGGAATTTTTGATAGAATAAACTCACTGTATATGATTAATGTAATTGCGACAATAATGAGAATTGTCGTTATTAATACAAGTATCAGCGCGATCAGCCGCTGCCTCAGGGCGCTTCGGGTCTCGATTTGATGATAGGTGTTGTTAAATCCGTCAATCATGGCGTTAAAGCCATTGGTTGAGAAGTATAACGCGCTGATAAACCCGATAGAAAGGAGGCTGCCATGTTGATTTTTAATAATATCCACAATTGTTCCTTCCGCAGCCTCAAATGCCGATTTTGGCATTACCTGTCGCAATAATTCGAAAAGGGTGATCTGGAAATTATCAATAGGTACGTAGGGGATAAGTGTGAAAAGAAAAATAATTGCAGGAAATACGGCTAAAAAGAAATTGAAAGCTAATGAAGATGCCCTCGTAGTCAGGGATCCTTGCTGTAGTCCTTTAAAAAAAAAGCCCAATACATCATATAAAGGTATCCCTTCAAAACCAGGTATGGTGATGCGCCGGCTTATTTTTAGAATAGCACTGATAAGTTTAGAATTGGTTATTTTATGCAGGATGTTGCCGGCCATTGATATAGATCATTTAGAAACTTGATTCTTATTGCACAGAGTTGCACGGAGAAGGCACAGAGTTTCACTGAGGTTAAAGTTTATATCTTTTGAGCCCATTTTTAAGTAATGGTACATTAAAATTAATAAGAAGGCCAATGCTTTTTTTGGAAAATTTCATATAGGTAAGTATCTGTGCTTCATGCACCGGATTGAAAGCATCCACCGTTTTCAATTCAATAACTACGGTATTTTCAACTAAAATGTCAATTCTGTATCCGCAATCTAATTTTATTTCCTTAAAAACAACAGGTACCGCTTTCTGTCTTTCAATTGTCAAACCTGCATTTATTAATTCAAAAGCAAGACATTCTTCATAAGCCGATTCCAATAGTCCGGGGCCAAGATATTTATGAACCTCTATGGCACATCCAATAATTTTCTCAGTGATAAGATTTTCGTCCATTTTTTTCTCTGTGTGACTCTGTGTATACTCTGTGAAACTCCGTGTAATTCTTTAATTATTACTTAATTGATTTAAGACTCAGATCAAGACTTTTTACACTGTGAGTCAAGGCGCCGATTGAAATATAATCAACTCCGCAAAGCGCATAATTGCGGATGTTTTTTTCAGTAATACCTCCTGATGCTTCTGTTTCGTATTCACCGTTTATTAATTTAATCGCCTTTTTCAGATCAGGCAATGAAAAGTTATCAAGCATGATACGTTGCACTTTACCGACTGCAAGTATTTGTTTTAGTTCATTCATGTTCCGGGCTTCTATCTCTATTTTAAGCTTTTTCTTTTTTTGATATTTGTTTGCCGCTTCAATAGCCTTTTCAATACTGCCGGCAAAATCGATATGATTGTCTTTTATTAAAATCATATCATAAAGGCCAAAGCGGT